>JALOMA010000228.1 GCA_025455735.1 Candidatus Kapaibacterium sp. | reverse complement strand
ACGGTCGAGTGCTTCCCAACGCTATTGCTCCGCTTATAGCCAGTGCGGAGAGTTTTGAGCAAGCGTTTGGCATTGCACGGTTACATCGGGAAGTTCACGGCACAACGGACGCTCTGTTTGCGGTTCTAGTTGGTGTTCGGAAGGATAGCTCGAAGAAGGAAATGGTCATTCGTGAGATTCGATCATATGCTAAGCAGTCAATAGGGAATGGTGAGATCGCTCTAGCGGCAGAGTGGATGAGTGACTCGAGCCGGAAGGATCATCTCGTAGATTACGTGAAGCATTTGGCATCGAAGAAACGCGTTGAGTATCCGCATGTCCTGGCAAGAGTCCTTGACGAGACTCCGGTATTAGCGACCTTGACGTCCAGTCAAATTGGTCTATTCGCAGAGAACGTCCTGGCACGTGACGGGCTCTGGTCATTTGCGACCAATCTCGTGTATCGTATCAACGTTGGTGATAGACAGGAGTGTTCCAAAGCAGGAGAGATCGTTCGGGTGTTTGCACGAGAGATGCCTCGATTTTCACCGTATGAACACGTCAGTCTAACGTCGGTTACGTTCACGTTGGCCGAGATTGCGTACGCCGCAGGCGATACATCAGCAGCCTATCGCCTTCTTGCCGACGTTCGCGATCACACCGTGCACAGAGCGAGTTCGTACTGGAAGAGCTCCAAGGATCCGTACTGGGTGGTGGACGTGCGGGGATGGGCACATGCGGCTCGGTTTTTGATGGCACGGTGGAGAATGAAAGAGGGTAAGGACGAAGAAGCGTACCACGTGCTACGAGACTATCAGTTGACACAGGAGTCTGATGAGGACGCCGACATTGCTTTTGTTCGTGTGGTTGCGTCGCTCAAAAGCAAACGACACAAACAACTACTCACGAAAATGATCATAGAGCGAGTAGCAACGATAAAGGGAAAGTCCAATTTACTGGAGATTGCAAGGCAACAACTTGGAATCACGACGCCTGAGCTTCCTGCGAATATCAACGATGATTCGAAAGACATTGTTCTTATCGTCACCGGGCCAGGATGCAGCGTCTGTGAGTCCCTGATTCAGTACCTTCGAACGACAGTTAGCGGACAGAATACCAAGGCTTCCATCGTTTATGATGTTTCCTCACAGTCGATAATTTTCACGAATGCAAAGGTTGTGCGCCTGTCCGAGAGTGTAAAGAACGCCTGCGTTCGTCGCACATCTGCGTTCCCGACTGTTTTTATCGTGCGAGGCGATAGGATTATCCGCGAGTATAAAGGATCAAGTGTCGAGTTGATGCGCACGTTGTTAGCACAAGACAAGAAGTAGAGTATCCGGCGAGGGGACACTCCCATTGCCCCAACGCTGCTGGAATTCCTTCGTTGTCGTGAGCATCCTGGATGCTTCCGGTGCCATGTGCGGAAGCACGTTGGGATGTGTCATGGCATCGCACTAGATGCAATACGGCGTCCTGTGACCATCCTGCCTTGCGCCAGTTGACGGCATACCTGTGCAATATGGACGGCTGCCTTGCCGTGTTGGTCGGGTAGTAGGGTGCGGAGTTCGGCGATGGGGAAGTCCGAATGAACTTCCTTGCCAAGGGCCAGGCCGATGAAGACAACGGATGACAGGCGCGTCACGAGAACGCTACAATTAGCGATGAGGTGTTCGGCGCTTTTGTCCGTGTAAACAATGGCGTCAGGAATAATCCGGGCGATTTCCCTTCGGGCGCGCTCGTGGTTCTCGTTTGGGTGCAGCTTGACGATGATCTGTCGGCCTCGCGCAATACTCCGTGTGCGCAATAGGAGCTCTCGCCTGTTCTCGACCTTCCAGGTTTCCCGCATGTCGCTGGTACATAAAAGAACATAGCCGCGGTGGGGAACGGAATTCTGTAGATAACCAACCGCATTGTCAAAGTTGGGAATGCCCGTCACCACGATCTTTTCGGGCCGAACGCCCTTGCGCACGAAGTGCCGGCGATACCCCTCGGAGGCAACGCAGAACATTGTATACAAATCGCTCAGGCCTGTGGCCGACGTGGTAGGCAGATAGGGCAACAAGGATGGGAAGCGACGAACAATCCGGAACGCCAAACGCTCCGGGTCCGTCATACCCTCCTGTACGAGCACCATGGGATACCGGCGTAGGTGATGCGGCACGATCAGGTCCGAGCAGGTTACCACCACGTCATAGCCGCCGTGGCGGCCACCAATATCCATGTGGCGACCCGTGCGTTCGCAATAGTCCACAACACGGCGCTGCGCAGCCGTTCCCAGAATGGTGCGCTCCAGGAGTCCACACCGTCGCAGGCGCTCCGGCAGGCCATCGGCGATATAGGGGCTGAAACTCGACCGCGCCTCGGGCAGGGCATCGGCGATGGCGGCCATCTGCGTGGTCTGATTCATGGAACCACCAATGAAGAGCACGTTCATCGCAGGGGGATCCCGACCATCATGGAGACGATTTCGGTGCCAGGATTGCGGCCACGGTGGAATCCACCGTTGGACAAATGGTGGAGGCCTACCGTGACGAACGCACGGGCCGGAAGCTGAAGGCGTAGCGACATCCCCGACCGGAATTCCACCACGGTACCAAGGTTGGGACCACGCCCCCTTCCATATGCACCCACAGCAAAGGACGGAAGCACGTCAATACCTTCAAACAGCGGCAACGCATACGAAGCACCGGCGTAGACGTACACATCGGCAGTGGCTGTTAAGACAAGACCAGCCATCGGTTCCAGATCGCTGTTGGGAAGCTGATGGATGAGCTCCCAGCCTAGAGACGAGATTTTATCGCGATCGAATATTTCTGTAGCCAGGGGGCCGGCGGAAGCAAACCACGTTTGGGCCGACGCATGCTGAGAAGCCACAATGGCAAGACAAAGGAATAGGTAACGACGAAACATTATCATGGTAAACATACCGTCCGGGATGATGACATCCCGGACGGATAACAACGCGTTAATTGAAATAGAGGCGTGCCGTTACGGCAGTTGCAGTAAATAGCGACGTCTTGGAAGGCGTTACGGGAATATCGCGTTCAAGGTCAAGTTTGACGCCCAGCTGTGCCTTAACGCCAACAGAAAACATGGGATGCACGAAATATTCCCCGCCGACAACCAGCGATGCCGTCAGCGCATTTGTTGGGTCTGGTTCGGTGGTGAAAACGCCAGCTTCTGTCTTGGTGGTAAACAAACCTTCGACGCCCACGTAGGGTGAAATCGTAGCATTGGATAGGTGATACAACACGCTAACGCCAGCTCGAAGCTCGGAACCGTCAACCTTCGTCTGACCCGAAGGAGCATCGCCGTCAACGGAGGAATAATCGTATCCTGCAATCAATTGGGCGGCAAGGTTTTCAGTGACAAAGTATTTCAGAAGGAGATTATTCTGGGTGGTTATACCGTCCAAGCCGATACCGAATTTCCCAGAGGAAATAGGTTTGATTTCTGCCGACTGGGTTTGTGCCGATACGGCAACGGAGCCAGCGATGGCTACGGCAGCAATGGTCAAGAAGCGTTTCATGGAAGTGAACAACGATGGTGAAACAGACAGTGTGCCAGGGCTGATGCATCAAGCCATCTGGCGGTGCGAACGTACGGCAGGAAAAAAGCCCGTGTTTCCTGCTTTGCGCCAAACCATGGTGATGGGCTGTCTGGACTGTTGGAACCAGCGGATGAAACGCATTCCAAGCTGCGAGCTCCTCATTTGACCCCGTTTTTGCCACCTGATCGCAGATTGCGGAGCAGACATACGATTCATCCACGGAAAACACCTGTTCGGACATCTGGCTGTGGCAGCCGCATGATCTTGCGCCTATTTTGCGCCAACCGCCCACATTGCCTCACCTCTGGACCGCACGACCATCCCACGGACCACTTGAACATAACCGCCGACCATACCCGCAGCCTTCCAGCCACCACGCATGGTGGCCTCTTTCGCTACTACTTCTGGGTGGGTGTGCCCGTGCATTCCGTTATCATGGGCTTCATCGTGGGTGCCATGGCGCCGGACGATCATCCCATGTTTCAATGGTGCCA
>JALOMA010000227.1:2112-6135 GCA_025455735.1 Candidatus Kapaibacterium sp. | reverse complement strand
CACCGATGCATTTGGCAAGTATGAGTTCAAGGGTCTTGCCCTTGGAGTGTATTCGATCTCTCCATTGGGAAACTATGTGATTACACCCCTTGACAATCTTGCGTCCAATCAAGGCATGCCTTGCATCCTTCCAGCCGACACCACGGTTGTAAACTTCTCCGTCATCGAGGGTCGCACTATGCAGTTCACGTTCGATTCTGCAACAAAGTCCAAGGATGTCGTACTTGCCATTCACCCGAAAGCGGCGAATGGAAGACCCATCACAATGCGTGTTGCGACAACTGAAGTACTGGCGGGGGACATCGTATCAAGAACACTACCATACGGAGAGTATGTTGTTGTACCTATGGGCATCGGACAATCATTTAGTCCACCATCGCAGGTTCTCAAGATTGGTACGAATGGTGTTCAACCGCAGCTCGTTCGATTCATCTGCAGGAGTATTGATGACTCTGCATTTACTGTCGCTGTTTTCACCAAGAAGCGAGATTCGGAGAACTCCGTGATGTTGTCCTCCAATGAGGAAGTTGAAATTCTTAATCTGTTTGGTAACGCGACGTCCAGGATTACCACTGATTCCACTGGTGCAGGCGTGGGAGAGATGATGTTGAGCAGCATGTACTTGGTATCAGGACAATGGGACACAACACAATGGGTTGAAGACCAGAGGCCTGACATTCTCACGGGGTCGGAAGGTCCTCGGGCTATTTCCCTCGGAAAGCGCCTGCGGTCATTCCCACTGTGGGCATCTCAGCTACAATATTCTGCGCAGCAGGGAACATATACGCCATTGGCGGAGGGAGCAAAGAACGTCAATGTTCTTACAGCTGGCAACAGTGTGAGAGTCACGCTACCGTTTGCCTTTCCAACAGCAACGGGGTCGACATCCGATGTATGGGTTGGTGGCGCAGGAGTGCTATCCATCGGCAATGAATTGCCCATCGACTTGTCGGCTGCCCTGCTGAGTCGGGAAGTCGCGGCCGGGATTGTGTCCGCGTTTGGTGGAGCCGCAGTGCCCGACAGTGGCCTTCAGAACTTTGCCGTCACGTATGGTGAGCAAGGAGAGAGCCCGAATAGAGTAGTCACCTTCCAGTGGCAGGATATCAGTGGGGTTTACTTTGACTTCACAAACTTTCGCATGTCGAATGTGGGTAGGCTTGATGGCCAGATTCGACTCCATGAGAATGGTACCGTTGAAATCGTCTATGGTCCGATGGAACAACTCGAAGGTAAGTCCATTGACCTGATCGTTGGTCTACGAGGTCGTGATGTTCTTGATGCTAGTGCCATCGTGGTACAACAAGGACAGAACTGGTTGAACACGCGGCCTGTTACCAGTGGCTTTCAAACCATGCAAACCGCTGCCACGATCAACAACTCGATCTCCGAGACGTCCGCTCCGCCATCTGGAACAACGCTCGTATGGCAACCTCAGACCGTTTCCGTAGGGGATGGCAATGCTGCGGATTATAAACCAGTAACATCTCCACTTCCTGCGAATAGCCAGCTGAATATTGTTGGTCTTATTGCCGGGGAGACCACGGAAGTTGCGCTGTATGACATGGCCGGCACGAGAGTGCTGACGAAAGCCGTCAGAGGGCCCAATGCTACCTTGGATGTGTCGGCACTTTCCCCTGGAGTCTATTTTGTTGTGACTACGTTGGGAAGCACAAGCTGGCAGACGATTGCCATCATTGGCTCGCGGTAAGAACGTAGGCTAGCACACGGCACTGGCTCGGCTGCTGTAAGGCAGCCGAGCCAGTTTTCGTCTCGTCGATGATAAGACTATCTTGTGAACACCCGATATCCATATAGTCGATGGTGTTGTATGACAAACATGAAGACATTGGTGATACGCCAAGCTACCACGGCAGATATGGCCAGTGTTGCCCAAGTGCAGATTGCCTCCTGGCGCGCTGCATATAGGGGTATTGTAGATGACGAATATCTGGCCAAAATGAATCCGGAGGTTCGGGAACAGCAGTGGGCGACTGCATGTTCGCGGACATCGTGCACCTTTCTTGTGGCTGCATTGGACGGGGACGTTGTGGCATTCTGTTATTTCGGTACAAGCCAGGTCGAAGAAGAACCGGCGGAGCTTGCCGAGATATGGGCCATCTATGCTCACCCTGATGTATGGGGGATGGGGGTAGGGAGAGCCCTGATGCAGGAAGCGTTCAAGAGTCTTCGGAGTGTAGGATATCGCTCGGTGTTTCTGTGGGTACTTCGTGATAACAGGCGTACACGGCTATTCTACGAGGCATCTGGTATGGCACTCACTGGCGGGGAGAAGACGTGGAAGTCGGCTTCGCAGACGCTTCCACTGGTTCGGTATGAGAAGCTCCTGTAGAACTCTCGTGCTTGCCCAACTATCTGCGATATCGATGCTGGTTGAGACGTAAACCCAGAGAGCCTTACCCCAGATGCTTTCAGTATGTTTGTTCCACGCCATACTATGGAGAGAATCATGAAGTACCCATCCGTTTTCGACGCATCCACGACAGAGTCACTCGTTCGCAGGGTTCAATCGCTGACGCCAGCCACCACGCCACAGTGGGGAACCATGAATGCGGCACAGATGCTGGCTCACGTCTGTGTGTCCTACGAATTTGTCTTTACGGATAAACATAAACCCGCAAATGCCCTCATGCAATGGCTATTGACGCGTTTTCTCAAGCCCATGGTTGTCGGCGATAGGCCATATCCAAAAAATAGCCGAACGGCACCCTCGATGATAGTCGCCGACAAGCGCGATTTTGCAGCCGAACGGCAGCGTCTGATTGACTATATGTGGCGTGTGCAGCAGATGGGCGAGAAAGAGTTCGAAGGCCGGATGTCTCTCTCATTTGGACCGCTAACGGCACAGGAGTGGAGCACGCTTTACCATAAACACCTCGACCACCACCTGCAACAATTCGGCGTCTAGTGCCAAGGCCCCCTTCAAGGAAGTGGAGGTCGGCGTGCACCAATGTATCTAGGGTTCCAATACGAGTCTGAAAGAGGGCTGACCATCACACCACGCGATGTGGATGCATGGACGAATCGTGTAGCGTCGATCATGACGCCAACATGAGAAATGCGATGTTTGGTAGTCGTAGAAAAAAACACGAGATCTCCGGCTTGGAGGTGTTCCCGACGAACTGGAGTTCCGATTGAGTATTGGTCCTCGCTTCTGCGTGGAAGGGGTAAGCCAACATTGGCAAATAACCAGGTGGTAAAGCCGCTGCAATCAAAACAATCTGGCGTAGAACCTGATGGACAATAGGACGTTCCCAGCAGTTGATCGGCCTCCTCCAGAATGCGCTGAACGGATGGACGATCGTTTGTCGACGGTGTAATCGTGCGCGAAGATGAACACGAGGCAATCGTCAGTCCGATTGCGAACCAGCAAAGAAGAAGGACCCTGAAAGCGGTGACCTTGGAGACAACCGACTGAAGCACGCTAGCGATAGCTGTTGTAAGTCGTTCTTTAACTGCCGACCGATGCATAACTAAACGAACCGTACGCTGTGGAACAGGATTGGAAAACTCTCGAATCTGTACCTGTGATGAAGATAGTCTGGTTGTGGCTGACCGCGGTAGAATGGTAAATCCACCGATTGTGTCGACCATCGTAACGAGTGTGTCCAATCCGCCAGCGGCATAGAGAAGAGGTGCCTGTTCAGACGCGGCAGAGCGTACATCACATAGGCCCTTTGTGTGCTCTCGCATACAATGGCCATCCTCCAACTGCCAGAGAAATTCTGGTTTCAAATGTCGAGCTGACAAACGTACTGGCTTCCGCGGTACAGAATCTGGATGGGTGTAAATGACAAAGTCCTCGGTGTACAGCGCTTTCTCCAATAGCCATGGCTCTCGAACATCGGTGGCAAGAAGCGCCGCATCCAAACGGAACGAACGAAGACGTTCAATGATATCGTGCGTCAAGAGCTCGTGGATCTCCGGTCGAACAGCCGGTAGAGCACTCAGCCATGCCGGCAATAGGTGAGGTACCAAGCCATAGGCAACTGTTGGAATAATGCC
>JALOMA010000227.1:0-2105 GCA_025455735.1 Candidatus Kapaibacterium sp. | reverse complement strand
TGCCCAGCCGTAGTGTACCCTTGAGTGTGCCCCTCCGTGCTGGTATGGCATCGGTCAATCGCTGAGATTCAAGTACGACACGTCGCGCCTGGGCAATGATTTCCGCACCGTCCACTGTAGGTATGATGGGAGTTCTGGACCTGTCGAACAGAACCACGCCTAACTCGTCTTCAAGCTTTCGAACCTGCATGCTTAGCGTTGGTTGTGTTACGTTGCACGCCTCGGCTGCAGCCGTGAAGTTTCGATACGTATCGATCGCTATGGCATACTCGAGTTGCTGGATGGTCATTGCACGGTAATAGAGATTCTCGATGATAGGATCAAAACTATCAATTACGAACGAACCCATCAACGTTGACGACAGCGTCAGGACGGACCATCGCTTACAACGAGGATAGTAAGTCCGCAGGACAACGAGGGCCATTGCTTTTAGAGGACTATGTCCTTCATGAGAAACTGGCCCACTTCAATCGTGAACGTATTGCAGAAAGGGTTGTCCACGCAAAGGGATCTGGTGCGTTCGGTACGTTTACCATAACAAATGACATCACGCATCTATCGCGCGCTAGACTCTTCTCCAATGTGGGAAAACAAACGCCAGTGCTAGTACGATTCTCGACCGTGGGTGGAGAGAAAGGAAGTGCCGATACGGAACGCGATCCACGAGGCTTCGCCATAAAGTTCTACACTGAAGATGGGAACTGGGATCTTGTCGGCAACAACACGCCTGTGTTCTTTATCAAGGACCCCAAAAAATTCCCCGATTTTATCCATACACAGAAGAGAGATCCACAAACTAACCTGAAAAGTCCAACAATGATGTGGGACTACTGGTCGTTGAATCCAGAATCGTTGCATCAAGTGCTTTTCCTGATGAGCGATCGTGGAATACCCGACGGATATCGTTTCATGAATGGTTACGGTAGTCACACGTTCTCGTTGATCAACCAGAACGATGAACGCGTATGGGTGAAGTTTCACATAAAGTCGATGCAAGGTATTCGTACTTTATCCTCCGAACGAGCGACGGAATTGCGCGGTCTTGATCCGGACTATGCACAACGTGACCTCATCGAGGCCATCGACGGTGGCAATTATCCCCAGTGGCGGTTGCACATCCAGACGATGACGGAGGATCAAGCCAGTCGAATGGAGATGAATCCCTTTGATCTTACCAAGGTATGGCCGCATGCGCAGTTCCCGCTTGTCGAAGTAGGTATCCTGGAACTGAATAGGAATCCAGAGAATTATTTCGCCGAGATAGAACAGGCGGCCTTTGCCCCAGCCCATGTCGTTGATGGCATTGGTTATTCACCGGACAAAATGCTCCAGGGTAGGTTGTTGAGTTATCCAGATGCCCATCGGTATCGCCTTGGTACCAACTACGAACAAATTCCCGTGAATAGACCACAGTGCCCCGTACACAATCATCAGCGGGACGGTTTGGCAAGGGTGGATGGCAATGGGGGATCGGCACCAAACTATTGGCCAAATTCACACAAGACACTCGCGGAGGATCATCGCATGCCTGAACCACCAATGGCCCTTGGTGGACTTGCGGCATGGTATGATCGTAATGGTGAACATGATCAAGACCATTATTCGCAGCCTAGACAATTCTGGCTTGCAATTCTCGATGATGAGGCACGGACACGCCTTGTCGAAACGATTGCCACATCCATGCGTGGAATCGAAGGACCCTATCGTTCCACTATTGTCGAACGTCAACTCGCAGAATTTGCGAAGGTGGATAGTATGCTGTCGGACCGTGTCCGTCATGAACTTGGTCTCTGATGCAGTCTCATTCCGCCGTTTACCATACACAACGGCACAGCCCTTTCCTACAACCCTTGAGTGGATGCTCAGGGGTTGTTTTGTTCAGTGAATGACAGGTAGGATGAGGAAAACACTCCCGCCATTTCTACGCCACACAGTAGTGGCCTTGTGGGAAACCTCCAACGCTGGCTGTATCCGTCGTTTCCTGTCACGGTATGGTCACAACGTGCCTTCCGTGCAAGGACGAGAGCTCCCTCATATCCGGAAGACCGTCGGCCACCGCATCTTGTTGAAGCACCAATTCATCGCTGCTGGGAAGGGGGCCATGG
>JALOMA010000226.1 GCA_025455735.1 Candidatus Kapaibacterium sp. | reverse complement strand
GTAGCATTTTCGCACGGTCGGGGATGGGTGGGTGTGCCGAATCGAATCATGGTTTCCGATGACTTTGGCCCATGGAAGACACTGAGTGTTGCGGAGTCTGGACGGGGAGTTGTCATCACTGGAATTACACCACTCTCGGAAAAGAATGCCGTTGTTACGGGATTTTCCCATCTCCCGTTCCGTGTGGCGCCTTTGGGGCCCACGCCTCCTTATCACGACCAACGCGGCGTTCTGTTCGTGGTGAATGATACCGTTTACCGTAAACTGGTGACATTTGAGCGTTTCGAGTCACCCATTTCGAATGCCGTGCAGCTGTCCGATGGCTCGTTTATTGTGGCAGTGACGACGTTCAACTACCTCTTCGCCATTGTCCGACCCGACGGTGAAATCCGATTTATCCCAACGCCGCCGGGAAAGAACACAAACACTATTCCCTCACAGATAGCGCGAACAGCGGATGGCAAGGTGTTGACGTTCAATTTCGGTGGCGGTAGGGTCGGTCCATACATTGCCTGGTATGATGAGTATACGGGTGAGGTTTCATGGCAAGAGAATATTCCATTCGTCACTGGTTTGAATCCAATGGCCATCGGGCCATCGCAGATGTTGACGCATGGTGACGGCAAGGTTGGCTTTGTGAACGGACGGCAGGTAAGCGCCACGCAATACGTGCATCCAACGACGAACTTGATCATGGATGCCTTGGGAAGTCTGCCATACGGATCGGACACGGTTGCCATAGCCTTTCGGGAGGGAGTGATTCTTGTTCCTATGAGTTCATTGATTGGCACGACGTCCGTTGATGGTAGCGATGAGTGCCGGATTCGTTCGGGTTCGGGGTCGGAGGTAGCATTCGTCTTGTGCGACAACGGAGCTGGGACACGACCTTGGTTTGTGCATCAGGGGATGGGGCAGCGTGTGACGTCGGGAGTGTTTAATCCCGGAGAAACACATCTTCGCCTCAACATTGCTGGCTGGGTTCCCGGGCTGTATGTATTCCATACCGTGTCTGCGGACGGCGTGGTGCGCGTGGAACCATTCCTTGTGTCACCGTAGTGAATACCTTCGGTGCATGGTGCTCAGCTACGGAAGGCGTAGGGGAAGCGCGGTAACACGAATTTGCGTGTGGGCGATATTTCGCATCGAGACATTTCGTTTGTTTTTTGCTCTTCTTGGAGACAATCAATAACAGCCCTACAGGCGGAGGATCTCCATGAATGTGGCCATGTGCATTGCCCTTGTGGGCCTGTCCTACATGCAGGCCTTTGCCCAGCGTTGGATACCGAGCACGGATGTGGGGATCGTGGATCCCATCGAGAGTGTCATCTGGGATTGGTCCAACGGGGGTACTCTCATCGAAACGTCCAGGTATGGCGGCACAACGCGTTTCTGGTTTGGCTCCATCGGCTGTGGACCATTTCGGCCATCTTCATTTGGCAAGAACTGGGTACACGGTCGGTCAAGTGACCCCATTGCTTCGCTTCAAGGACAAGTATGGGTTGCCACGAAGAAAACAGTATTCGTTACGAGCGACCATCACCAATGGGACTCAACCGTGATTGCAGCCAACAATCGGCGCATCCGGAAAATGGGGGCGACGTCCATCGGCGAAAACGCCCTTCTGCTCACGGTGAACAATTATATCGGAAAGCGGATTGACCCAAACGGATGTTCGCTGACCGAGTCAATCCATGACGAGCATGGTGAAGCGTACTTCATCCAAGGTAGGGATATTGAGAGAATAGCAACGTGGCCAACGGAGCAATCCCCGATCTCCAACGCCATTCCCGCTGCAGACAGCCTGTGGTGTGTAGCGATGCGCGTGGATTCCACGCAGGAGGACGTGTTGGCGTATTTCGACAAGCATGGTGTGCAGCGCACTATACCATCGCCAACGCCGATTTCTGGTGTACTTCTGCCATCATCAGCGACACGGACGAGTGATGGAATCATATACGTCCTTTATGACGGAGTATCGGTCAGTGGTGAGTTCGCCGCAATGGTGTTCCGTTATGACGAGGTGCAGGGAGCTGGGGCGTGGCATTTGTTGCCCGAATCGACATTCTATAGCAAGTCCATACCACTGGCGCCATCCAAGATAGCGGTATGCACCTATGGCGGAATACTCATTGTTGACGGTACGACGACGCGGTATCGGCCCCTGATGCATCCAAACACCGGTGAACAACTTCGTCCAGTTTCTCTGGCAGTGTCCGGTACGGATACGCTTGTCGTAGCATGCAGGAACGGCTTTTGGATTACGGGGATTGACGAATTGTAGTGAGGTTGGGTAGTGCTAGGCTATGCGATGTTGTAGGCGAAAGACTACGAATGCGTGGAATCAATGCAATCTTAATGCGCTGAGAGAAGGCGCCATCGCGTGAGCGAGGAAAATGTCAATCTCGATTCGTTCTTGAGGATCAAGATGTATGCGTCGTACCGTCTCACCCGCGTCGTTTGAGTCATGATATGTATTTGGGGGAGTATTGGTAATAGCGGAAGGATCGTCGGAATGTTCTCAATGATGTTGTTTGACACGGATAAAATGGCATATCTTACGACTTCATATCAGGTAGACCACCTTCACAATCGAGGCGCACTATGGACTTCAAAGATCAGATTCGGCAATTAGGCGATCGCGTAGGGAAACTCCGGGAGAACATTCACACCGAGGAGGCAACGAAGAATGCCTTCATCATGCCATTCTTGCAGGCGCTAGGGTACGATGTTTTTAACCCACTGGAAGTGGTTCCGGAGTATGTTACGGATGTGGGTACGAAAAAAGGCGAGAAGATAGACTATGCCATTCTCAAGGAGAACACGCCCATCATCCTTGTCGAATGCAAACATCACAAGCAGAATCTGGATCTGCATGACGGCCAGCTCTTGCGCTACTTTCATGTTTCAAAGGCGAAGTTTGGGATCCTGACCAATGGCATCGTGTACCGATTCTACACGGATCTCCAGCAGCCGAATAAGATGGATGAGAGGGCGTTTCTTGAGTTCTCGATTGACTCCATCAAGGACAGTCACATTGAAGAATTGAAGAAGTTCCACAAGAGCTACTTTGATATCGAGACAATTGTGGAGACGGCGTCCGAGCTAATGTACATGAATGAATTGCGTAGCATAGCTAGCCGTGAAATGTCGGAGCCGTCAGATGATTTTACGCGCCACTTCGCTCGCTTAGTACATCAAGGGCCTGTTTCTCAGAAGGTTGTTGACAAGTTTCGTGGTTACGTAAAGCGTACGTTTTCTGGAATTATAAACGACGTACTCAACGAACGGCTGCAGCTAGCAATGGCCAAGCAGGACGCCGTTAACGATGCTATGGTTCATGATCCGGGCAAGGCGATAGAAGAAAAGCCTGAGACGCCAAAAATATTTACCAGCCCTGAAGAACTCGAGGGTTTCGTTATCGTCAAAACGTTGCTTGCAGGCATCGTTGATCCAAAGCGTGTAAGCTATCGTGATGGTCAGACATACTTTTCGATTCTGCTTGATGATAACAATCGTAAGCCGATTGCAAGGCTTTGGTTCAACAGTTCGAAGAAGTACGTCGGCACATTCGATGAAATGAAGAATGAGCAGCGTCATGAGGTATCCTCAACGGATGACATCCACGTTCATGTTGAGCATTTTCGTCGCATTGTACAGTTCTATGAGTCAGTAAGAGCGTCTGACAGAACAAGCGCTAGTGACGCAACATCAGACGGTATTCAAGTACCTGCTCCGGAGATTCCGTAAGGAAGAATGCAGTGGCCTTTTAGAGGAACTACATATCCCTTCTTATGCGCAATGCATGATTCTCTGCTGTCTGATGCAAAAGCCGGCTCCCTACCGCTACATGCCACGTAGCATTTGTAGAGTGTTCGTCTGGGTTTGATCCTTGTAGTGTTGTCATCGTTGGTTGGTGGGCGCATCCGTTGCTGCTCTCCAAATACAGCACAGCGTACGAGGTGTGTGGCGTGTTGCTCACGGATACACGGGTGGATAGTTGATTGTGGCGAGGTTCACCGAGACATGAGTCT
>JALOMA010000225.1 GCA_025455735.1 Candidatus Kapaibacterium sp. | reverse complement strand
TCTCCTACATCCACGCCGAAGGGTATCCTGCTGCGGAGATGAAACATGGCCCAATTGCTCTCATCGACGAGAACATGCCCGTCGTGTTCATTGCGACACGCGACGACATTTATGAAAAAGTCATCTCCAACATCGAAGAAGTACGAGCCCGCAATGGCAAGGTCATTGCCATCGCTACGGAGGGAGACACTCACATTGAGACGGTTGCGAACCACGTCATTTTTGTCCCTGCTACGCATGCACAGCTGACGCCCATCCTGACGTCGATTCCCCTGCAACTTCTTGCCTATCACATCGCCGTTGAACGAGGCTGCAACGTAGATATGCCCCGCAACCTGGCAAAGAGCGTGACCGTGGAGTAACTCCATGAGCGATGCCCGCGATCACGCCCATCGAATCGTCGAATCACTTACGAGCGGCAACAGACGCGCTCTTTCCAGGGCATTGTCGTTGCTCGAGAGTATTCGGGATGAAGACCGGCGTGTTGCAGACCACGTCATGGAACTTGTCATGCCCATTGCAGGATCCGCCCGGCGTATTGGCTTCAGTGGCCCCCCTGGTGTAGGCAAAAGCACGTTGATTGAACGCTTTGGAATGGACCTTGTGCTGAGCAATCATCGTGTTGCCGTGCTGGCCGTAGATCCATCGTCGAAGAGAACTGGTGGCAGTATTCTCGGCGACAAAACACGGATGGCACATCTGGGCATTCATGAGCGCGCCTTCGTTCGCCCACAAGCGTCGCACTTGATGCTCGGAGGTACAGCTGCATCGACGGGTGAGTCCATAGCCCTTTGCGAAGCAGCAGGCTATACGACGGTCGTCATTGAGACGGTCGGCGTAGGGCAAAGTGAGATTGACGTTGCCGAGCTTGTCGATTGTTTCGTCTTGCTTGTACTACCGACATCTGGTGACGACCTCCAAGGCATCAAACGAGGAATCATGGAAGTTGCCGATATCGTGGCGGTCACAAAATCCGACATCGACCCTATTGCTGCCCGGCGCGCACAGGCCGTCATTGCCGGCGCACTACGATTGATGCTTCCTTGGGATGACACCTGGTCCCCCACTACCATTGCCGTAGATGCTGTTTCCGAGGCAGGATGTTCAGCATTGCATACATCTCTCGATGCGTTTTTTTCTACCGACCGTGAGCCATCCATTCGCAACCGCCGGCGGCGCCAGGAAGCCGAGCGCTTTGACAAAGGCCTCCTAGCCGAAATGCAGCGCCGTTTGATGACGGTGCCGGGTTTTGCCAGTCGCCTAGCCGAGGAACGCCAACGGGTCTTGGCTGGTATTGTGCCACGGCCCCTTTCCATACGGTCGATTGTCGATTCCATCACTATTTCCCTCTCGGACTCCTGACATGCACGTTCCGATTTCCCAAATCCAGGACGCACTTCGCCAAGCAGACATCGACGCATGGGTCTTGTATGATTTTCGTGGCAGCAATGCCGCAGCGTGGTCACTCATGGGATTGGCTGCCGACGCCCATGTAACCCGCCGATGGATGGTCGTCATACCTGCCACTGGCAGCCCCGTCAAGATTCATGCACGGATGGAAGAACAACCGCTCGCTCACCTAGCGATTACTGCCGATCCATACACCACACATGACGAGTGGTTCGAGCGATTGCATCGACATGTTGGCAAGTTCTCCCGTGTAGCCATGGAATATTCTCCGAAGGGGGCCTTGCCTGCAGCTTCGCGTGTAGATGCAGGAACCATTGAGGCTGTGCGGTCCCTGAATGTCGACGTTGTGAGTTCAGCCGATCTCTTGCAGCAATTCATGGCAACCATGACGGATGAGCAGATTGCTGAAAATGCGAGCACCGCCGCAATGTTGCGGGCATCGGTGTTGGCAACATTTCGTTTCATTGCGGACCAGGTTCGAGAGAAACGTGTTGTGCAGGAGGTTGCTGCCCAAGAATATCTCCTTCAACAATGGAAAGAACGGGGTCTGGTCAGTGACTCGGCTCCTATTGTCGCATCTGGGAAAAACGCAGCATCGCCGCACTATGCTCCATCCGATCAGAATAGCAGCCTGTTGCAACGTGGTGACGTAGTCCTGATAGATGCCTGGGCCAAGAGACCGAACGAGTATTCTGTCTACGCCGACATCACATGGATGGGCTACATTGGCGAGACCGTTCCGGAGAGTATCGCCCAGCGCTTTGATGTCATCCGATTGGCGAGGGATCGTGCCGTGGAGCTCGTGGTTGAGCGCTTTGCGCGGAAGGAGCCCGTGATGGGCTATGAAGTAGATCAAGCGTGCAGGAATATCGTTGAGCAAGCAGGCTTGGGATCACTCTTCATCCATCGCACAGGTCACAGCATCTACACTGAGGTGCATGGTCCGGGGGCCAACATGGATGGATTTGAAACGCATGACACACGTGTGCTACTTCCGCGAACATCGTTCTCCATTGAACCTGGTGTATACGAGCCCGGAATACTTGGCATGCGAACCGAACTGGACGTTGTGATCCTGCCAGATGGTAGTGTTTCTCTGCCAAGTGCACCATTGCAGATGCATGTTTTACCCTTGTTGTCCGACGCTGGGATTCCATCCGCATGAAACAACTTTTGATTCTTGTTGTTTTGGCGTTTGCGAGCCTCCATGTTGGCGCGCAAACGTCCGTCCAGGAGAGGCTTCGGTTGGCCCGGGCGTATGAGTCTGCTGGCGACACCAAAAGTGCAGCCCGGATGTTTCAGGAAATTCTGGATGAACGGCCGGAGGATCGGAATGCGTTTGACGGCGTTGTGAGAACACTGTCGTCCCTGCAGCAACATGCATCCCTCGCTCCGTTGATCGAACGACGTCTGAAAACCAAGAACGAATTGGATGTGGCCGTTCTCTATGGCGAGGTTCTTTGGAAGGCTGGAAAGACGTCCGAAGCTATCGATGCTTGGCAGCAGGCAGCCCAGCTGGGTGGAGAGTCGGAAGATGTCTTACGCATCATCGCAGAACGCCAAGCCGCTGCTACGGCTACCAAAGCGGCCATGCAGAGCTACCTGCGTGCCCGCGAAAAAAATGGGTCTGCGGCAGTCTATAGTATGGAAATCGGACGATTGGCGCTCGCCAGCGGTGAGATTCAACGCGGAATTGAAGAGACGCTTCTTGACTATCGCGAGCGCGAAGACTATCTCTTTACCCAAGGCCAGCTTGCCATTGTGCTGGCCCAGCCAGGGGGAACGGAGCTCCTTCGTACGGCACTTGATGGGAACGACGGTGCAACCCTGCGGCTGCGCCAGTGGTTCTTCCGGGAGACGAAGGCGTGGAAAGAAGCCTATGACGTAGCTAAGGAGTTGGACCGCAGCTACGGTGCTCGTGGGCAGGAACTATTCCAGTTCGGTGAACAGGCACGGCTAGATGGGCGATACGAACTTGCCTTGCAGGCTTACGATGACGTTGTCCAGTCTTCTACAGCAAGTGATCAATGGAAGCAAAATGCTCTGTACTGGTACGTGCGGACGCTGGACCAGCGGCTCCGTGGCAGTGCTAGTGTTGACCGAGCAACTGCGGAACAGGTTCTTGACCGATACGGTGAGATCATTCGAAAGAACCCCACGTTGTGGTTTGCATCGGACGCGCTCTATCACAGCGCCGTCCTTGCCTATGACGTCCTGCGTGACCGTGACCGAGCTCGAAGTTACCTCGAGCGACTCGTTTCGCAGTGGCGAGGTACCATTGCAGCAGCCGATGGATTGCTCCTCTTGGCGTCGATGTACGTCGCGGATGACAATCTCAATCGGGCTTTGGATATCCTGCAAATAGCTGATCAAACGGCCAGCACGCCTCAACTCCAGTCCAAGCGCGATGCGGCTGCCGTGCTACGAGCCGATATCCTGTGGTGGAAAGGTAACCTGGATTCGGCACAACGTATTTATGCAGCTATCGCCCGTCAGCCAGGATCTTCGCACGTCAGCCAGGGTCTGCAGCAGCCAACGATGCTTTGGATCGTATTTTTATGATCCAGGCGGTGGATGCAGACTCTGCGGCACTCCAGATGATGATCCAGGCGGATCGTGCGCGCGTTGAACGCCGATATGACAAAGCTGGCGAACGATATCGTCAGGCAGCGGATGTAGCCAAGGAGCCCGACGTTCGAGATCGCTGTCTTTGGATGGCTGCACGAGCCTATCTTGATGCTCGCGACACGACATCGGCAGAACCGCTTCTAGCTGAACTCGTCAAAGACATACCACGGTGTCTATACGGAGATCAAGCACTCTGGACATCGGCTGCACTTACCGCTTCCAAGGGTGATACGGCCCGTGCCATTACCCTCTTGAACACCCTTCTTGTTGCCTATCCACGTTCCATCCTCATTCCTTCAACGAGAGACCGCATCAGGGCCCTACGTGGCGATGCCTGATCGGCCCAACGAATTCCCAATCGGAGTACCTTCATGACAGAGCTTCAGGACGCAATGACCTTTGACGAGCTACCCTATGCGCGTCCTAATCTTGATGACATCCATCGTAACACAGCGGAACTGTGTGAGGCATTTGCAAAGGCTACCACGGCCGAAGAGCACATTGCCCTGATCCGTACCTGGAATGGCCACCGCTTCGACTACGGTACCAACCAGTCCCTAGCCGAAGTGCACTATACCCAAAACGTCAGCGATCCATCAGGTAAGGAAGAAAAGAATTGGTTCGACGAGAACAATCCAACGGTGGTCGAGATGGAGCTCGATGTAGCGAAGCTCATTCTTGGTTCCCGCTTTCGAGACGCCATTGCTGCCGAGTTTGGAGAGTTGTTCCTGAAACGACTTGACGCCAGTGTACGAACGTTTTCGGCAGATATCAAGGAGCTGCTCATTCGGGAATCGGAGCTGTGCAACGAGTA
>JALOMA010000224.1 GCA_025455735.1 Candidatus Kapaibacterium sp. | reverse complement strand
CGTGTATTCCGCCTAACATCTTCTCCATCGACATCCCGTATGCGCCGGTTCGTCCGGCGCTTTTTGTTCCCGATAGCCGTGACCAATCGCATCCACATAACCCATCCCGTCATCCTCCGTATTGCCGACCTTGCCTTTCGGCAAGGGACCTCGATTTATCTCGTGGGCGGATACGTACGTGACGCCCTGCTTGGGCGTCCTCGAATGGACATTGACGTTACCGTCGTGGGGGATGCCCTCGCGTTTGCTCGAAGCGTCGCCGATGTCTTCGGATCCCATACTGTTGAATACGAACGATTCCGCACCGCGATGGTGCCTATTGATGGCACGCAGTTCGAATTTGTTGGCACACGTGCCGAACGGTACGAGCCCGGATCGAGGAATCCCATCGTGACCGAAGGGTCCCTTCACGATGACCTACGCCGTCGTGACTTCACCGTCAATGCCATGGCGGCGTCTCTTGCGCCAGACACGTTCGGCGAGGTCATCGATCTGTTTGGTGGTGCCGAAGACATGAAGGCAAAGCTCCTCCGCACGCCTTTGGACCCAGTCATCACCATGAGCGACGATCCCCTCCGGATGATGCGGGCGGCCAGATTCGCAGCTCAATTGGATTTTTCCGTTGACCAGGCAACCTTCGATGCCATTACTAGCATGGCAGACCGAATCGGTATTATCTCGCAGGAACGAGTGACCGATGAGTTCATGAAAATTCTGGCTTCCCCTCGGCCTAGTGTTGGTCTGTCCATGTTACAGTCCACCGGACTCATGCGTTGGATTTTCCCGGAGGTGGACGCCCTTGCAGGCGTTGACCTTGTTGCCGTGGGCAACAAAGAGTATCGCCATAAGGACGTTTTTCTTCACACCTTGCAGGTTGTCGACAACGTTGCCGCTATGTCCGAAAACGTCTGGCTGCGCTTCGCAACATTGCTGCACGATATTGCCAAACCGCACACAAAACGCTTCACGGAAGGTTTGGGCTGGTCCTTTCATGGTCACGAAGAGATTGGCGCCCGCTGGGTGCCCAAGATCTTCAAACGCATGAAATTGCCTTTACACGACGTGGACTACGTCCAAACGTTGGTGCGTCTCCATCAGCGGCCAATGATGCTTGTTGATGAAGGCGTCACGGATAGCGCACTTCGACGCTTGGCGGTCAGTGCTGGTGACGCTCTGGAAGACCTTTTTGTTCTATGCAAGGCCGATGTCACGACGAAAAACGCCCGCCTTGCAGCGAAATACATAGGCAACTACGATATTGTGCGCGATCGCATTCTGGCCGTGAGAGAACGCGATCATTTGCGTGCCTTCCAATCGCCAGTGCGGGGCGAGGAGATTATGGCTCTGACGGGGCTACCGCCCTCGCGTACCGTTGGCTACCTGAAGTACATGCTTGAAGAGGCTATTCTGGAAGGACTCATCCCGAACGACCGTGCGGCAGCCCTGGCATACCTGCATCAGCACCTCGATACGTGGATTGCTGATGCTGCCACTGCCCAGTTTCACCGACGGGGATAGGCCCCACGAAAGAAGATCCTTATGGTTCGACTGTTGATCCTGTTCTTGTGCGCCACGGTTGCAGTTTCAGCAGCCCCAGGCCTTCACGTGCAGACATTTGGCACACCTGGCCACCCTGCCATACTGTTCCTTCATGGAGGCCCCGGATACAACGCAGCATCGTTCGAGATTGGGGCCGCCCAACAGCTGGCAGACCGAGGCTTTTACGTCATTACCTTCGATCAACGAGGCTCGGGTCGGAGCGCTGGGGTGAAAGGAACCTTTTCCTTCGCAGAGGCCATTGCCGACATCGACAGTATCCTGCGTGCCAAGTCTGTCGACAAAGCCGTGCTGGTCGGTCACTCCTTTGGGGGCGTCCTTGCCGTTCGTGCGGCACGCGACCTTCCGGGGCGTATTCGCGGTATCGTTCTTGTTGGAGCGCCCATGGATTTTCCCGAGACGTTTCGAACCATCCACCGTCGTTGCGAAGAAATCTATGGTCAACGTGCTGACTCCACCAATCTTGGAGCCATTCGCGCCGTTGCTACCCTGGATTCCACGTCGATTCTCTACGCAACGGGATCCTTCAGCCATGCCATGAAGGCGGGGTTGTATACAGAGCCTGTTCCCACGGATGAAGCCCGATCCATCATGCAAACGTTTAGGGCATCGGCTGAGTCTACGAAAATGCTCAGCTTTATGACCATGCCTCCCGTCATCGGATTCATCAACAAGGAACGATACACAACGCTTGCATATCTTGACACGCTGAGCTTCCTGGCAAGGACATTGCCCATCATAGGTCTCTATGGAGAGCATGATGGGCTTTTTGACAGTGCCAGCGTCACGCGTCTAGCCAGCGCTCTTGGCCGCGGAAATCTCCGTGTGGTTCCGCAGGCCTCGCACTCCGTATTCCTCGATCGGCGTACGCTGTTCCTTGACGTTGTTGAGGCATTCATTCGTAAAGTGGAGACATTGGAATGACGACCGAACCAGCCGAAGGTGGACGCATCATACCCTACATGGGCGTTTCCCCCACGATTGCCCCCGGCGTCTTTGTAGCCGCAGGGGCCGTCATCCTTGGCGACGTCACAATCGGTGCCGACAGCTCCGTATGGTTCAACGTCGTTATCCGTGGAGACGTCCATTGGATTCGCATCGGCGAGCGCACCAACGTGCAGGACCTGGCCATGCTGCACTGCACATACAAGAAGAATCCGCTCAGTATAGGCAATGACGTTACCATTGGTCATCATGCCATGCTGCACGGCTGTACCATTGAGGATGCCGTCCTTATTGGGATGAATGCAACCGTGCTTGATCGCGCCGTCGTGGAACATCACAGTATGGTAGCCGCCGGTAGTGTGGTCCGCGAAGGCTTTCGTATCCCCTCCGGAACCCTTGCTGCGGGTGTGCCTGCGAAGATCGTTCGTGACCTGACGGATGACGAACGCGCATTCCTCGAGCAATCCTCACGCAACTACATGTTCTACGTCTCAACCTTCCGCCAATCGGAGAAAACCCCATGAATCGCTCCCGCAAAGCCGTCAACCTTGGCGGCGCCTTGATGATCATTGAAGGCTCCTGTTTCCTTGGAATGGTTCTCATGATTCTTGCTGGCGTTATCGTACAGGAGGCCTGGTACTATGTGGCTGCCGGCGTGTTCGTTGTTGCCGGCGTTATTGGGTTTGTCGCCGTTCGCAAGCTCGAAGCAAAAATCAACGGTACGCCCTCATGAACGGTGAACGCATTCCTGCTCTTCGCGAAGACATCACCATCGACGTCCATACCGATGCCGATGGAACCCAACACCTCCTCCTGAACGATGATCTGGGCCTTATCGACGCGCCCATTCTCCTCGAGCTCGAACTGCTGGAAGTGCTCGAGCTCCTCGATGGCATCCGCACGTGGGGTGAACTACGGAAACACATCAATCTGGAAGACAACGAAGCGCAGTGGTTGAGATTCAAGGCCTTTCTTGGTGAACTGGATCGCATGGGATTTTTCGGCTCCGACGCCAAGCGGCCCGTGATGATCCAGAACCTCCGCACGATGTTCACGCGTCTCGGTGCGACGGAGCAGGAAGTCCGGACCCTGCGCGGCATCGTCAAGGCGCTGGTGCATGGCAAGGGCGCGGCCCGCCGCAGCTGAATTCCCGGGATAGTCGCGCAGGCCACCTTGGCCAGCTGTTGCAGCAATGTTACGTCGTCGGTGTCGCATGATGTGGAGCGGCCACCCGGCCGGTTGAGAAGGCCGGAGCTGCCTTAAACTTGCCGCGATTGAAGACGAGCGAGGCTGTCGTTCGGATCGGCGCTGCAACTTTCTGTGTGGCACGGCGTGTCGGCATCGCCGTATTGGTGCCGTTTGCCGGTGGTGAACTCGGAAGTGACCGGGGCAAGCTCCTGTTCCGAAAGGAAATGCGGACAACGGGTGGCGCGGATGTCGCCTCCGGTCAGAGGAATTGCAGGCGGCGGCGGTAAACGCCCGGCCGTCTAGCGCTGGGCAACGAAGGCGATGCGGCGTCAGACCGCGCGGAGGGCCATT
>JALOMA010000223.1 GCA_025455735.1 Candidatus Kapaibacterium sp. | reverse complement strand
GTGCACCGCAGACGGGGACAGGCGGGTACAGGAGGCACTCAGGCAAGCACAAGTCACATTAGAGGATGAGAAGGCAACGAGGACCAGAAGGTTAATTACCTGTTCGTCAGTGACACCCTTAGCAAGATTAGCCCGAACGAGTTGATTGGGTTGCTGAAGTAAATCGCAGAATTGGCGGTGAGTTTTTTGATGATGGCGCTTCGTGGATAACGGAGACTCCATATAGCGGAAATATCGATTCCTTTTTCGTAGTCCAGGACAGGAGGTTTGCCAGCAAGTTTTCCCAACGCCCCAACGATACCGGCGATACCAAGGACCAACGCATGCGGCAATCTTGGTTTCAATACGGATTTCTTGCCCATCACAGCAGCCGTTACGGCGGCAATGTGTGGCCAGGTGTAAAACCGCTCAGATGTGATGAAATACGTTTGCCCAATGGCCGCTGGGGATGTTGTGGCCAGAACGATTCCTCGTGCTAAATCACGTGCATGAATAAGGCTAACCTGCTTTTCATCAAAGCCGATGATTGGCGCAATGCCTCGTGCAACGGACTGGAAAAAGGTCAGGATAGCACTGTCACGAGGACCATATACCGCAGGCGGACGCACGATGGTATACGGTATGTCGCTGCCGGCTGCAATTACTTCCTCTTCGGCTTCCTTCTTCGTCCTTCCGTACGACGTGATAGGATGGAGTGGAGAATGTTCATCGACGGCACGTTCAGGCGATGGGGAAGGCCCAACAACTGCTCCGGAACTGATGTGCACGAATCGCTGAAGCTGTGGTCGATATGCCCTCACCGCATCGAGCAGATTCTTGGTAGCATCCCTGTTTCCCTTTCGAAACTCCGCTTCATTCTTGGCGGCAGTAAGACCAGCTACGTGAACGACGACGTCTACGTCCTGAACGGCTGTTCGAAGTGAACTGACGTCAAACAGCGAACCATCCACGCGAACGGCACCGCTGCCCTCCAACCACCGCAGGTTACTCGTAGACCGTGCAATGAACGACACGTCATGGTTGCTAGCGCGAAGCGCGTCTACAACATGACTTCCAACAAACCCGGTTGCACCGGTTACGAGAACCTTCACGCGATAAACTCCTTGATGAACGGCGGCAAATTTACTGCTGGCGGGCTATCGTACGATGGCAATTGCACAGCTTTTCCGAATTGCTCCGTGGCTATACTCAACAAAAACAACGGACGATGCCACCGCTGGAATGGGAACCGACACTCGATACTGCCCTGGTTCCATTCTTCCTGAAAGGGGCCATGCCACCATGGAGCCATCAGTTGCGTATACTTTCAGGTCCGTGCGATCATGCGACGGTATACCCACGTCAATCACTACCCTGTCTGTTGAATAGCTTCCACGCAATAGGGCAGAGGCAATTCCTACACCCCGACTTTCGATTTCGCAATCGCCAGTCATCGTGATTAGCCCATCTTCGCCAGTGGCGACAATACGCTGGGCCCGCACGCTGTCCACGGCCAGTTCGGCTGTTAGCCGCTCACCATAGTACGTGCGCCCGACCAACGTTGCTAGCACTGGCGTGGCTTCAATTGGCGTTGGAGAAGAAACGCGTACCACTGCTCTTCCGGGACGGACTTCGTCGACAGCAATCGCATACACCCCTGGGTCAAATCCTACAATCCGAAGGAGGGTAGGGTCATAGGCAACCTCGAACTGCAGCTCCAGAGCGTTCGCAGTGCGTAGGTCCGTTGGAGACGTCAAGCTGACTGGGATGCGAACGTCGGAACCAGCAATCGTCCTCAATGTTCGCGGAATGGCAACAACGACACCCGTTATGTCTCCAGGCCGGGCCGTCCTACCACGAAGGGTCACGATGGTGGTTGTAAGACAATCTGGGGGCTTCCCATATGTCAACGTCACTGTTGTGGAATCGTCTGCCGCTTCCAGTGATTGTGTATAACCATAGGTAGCCAGAAGAGTATCGCCGGGCGCTAAACGCGCGGGAAGCGACGGTTCCACATTGCGGATGATAAACGGCGCAGCAGGGAAGGTACCTGATACATTGATCGTATCCGTACCCGTATTGCGAACAACTACCGAGAGATCACCCGCCGACGTTGAAGCCGCTATCGTGCCGAAGTCGAGATTTGTGCGGGAAAGCGAGGCCGACACGGCGCGGCCGATTACCTGCAATGGAAGAGAGACTACAATGCTACAGGGTTGTAACTGAACCGTGATGGACCCCGATACGATACCGTCCGACGATACGGTGGCGCGCACGCGAATCGAACGCGATCCTACAATGCCATCACCAGGTACCAGGTCAACAGCGAAAGGTCCAGTTATCGCAACATCGCTCACGGACACTCCAGACGTGGTGCCGTTCCCAACCGTTAGGACGAGCTCCGTGGAGTCAGTAACAGGCAGGCCACAGGTTGTGATTGGTCCTATAACGCCCGTACCCGTAAGGGTTGCCGAGGCCCCTTCAAGGATGCCGGAAATGACGATGGAACGTCCAGTGTTTTCACACGGACCAAAGCGAAGGTCCAATGTTTGGGTGAAGGATCCCGAAAGCGTTCCAGGTACCACCCGAATGTTCAGGGGCAGTTCACTGGACGGTTGAATCGTGACAGGCAATCCGGGAACCGTAACATTGGGATTGCTGACGGCTGTGACGGTTATCGGAATAACACCATTGTTGCGAAGTATCACCGATGCAGTGACGACACTGTCGCAACCAGCAATGGTTCCAAGATCCAGAGTTGGTGGAACGACTTCAAGAGATGGTTTGAACGTGGATGCCTGAAGCGATGCCCGGAGCGTATCACTGCACGCGCCCGCTGTAAATGGGAAGGCAATTGGTTCGATTACTCCACGATTGCGATAGATGCCCGTAGCGATGTATCGCACGATGACTGTATCGGTGGAGCCAGCTGGAAGGACGCTTGCTGGAGCACGTTCCAGAAAGAACGGAGCGCTAACAACGGGGATGCGAAGAGTCATGGATTCCGTACCGGAGTTTCGAATCACAAACCTCCGCGGAACATTGATAGCATTTGTGTCACAGTCAATGAAATCGCCGTAGTCGACAGACGTAACGTCGACCGACGCAAGAACTTGGTTACGACTGCCTCGAACAGACAAGGATGCCGATCCTGCACAAGGCTGGATGGCAATGGTTCCTGTGCCGGTGGTAAGTCCGACGACGGACGGCGAGAATCGAAGGCGCACGGTCGTTCGCTGTCCAGGCTGTAGCGTTACCGTTCCAGGGGCAGGCGAGAGAACACTGAATGCGGATGGAAAGGTAGAAGAGCCAATCGTCACTGGGACTGTACCGTCGTTGACGAGATCGACATTTCCCTCAAGACTCGTAGCACAGGCTCCCAAGATGCCGAAGTCAAGCGTCGCAGGCTCGAAGCGGACGCGCACATCGGGAATCCTCACGGTCAAAACGGGTGATATGGCAGGGCATCCACTCCCGGCTACTGCCCTCACTTGATAGTCCCCAGCCTGACGAACCGTCAATGAAGGTCCTGTTTCACCAGGGATCGGTTGACCATTCCGCCGCCATTCATAGACAGGAGCAGCTGTCAAGACCCGAATGACGATGCTATCGCCAGAACAAATGGTCTGCACACCAGATGGTGCGATGTCGAGAACTTGTGCTGGACGTTCGGTAATGGTGATGGGATCGGACGTTACTTCACAGCCGCCATCGGCACGGACTCGCAACCGATAGGTCCCAGCCTGGGTGACGATGATTTGTTTCGTTCCCGTTACGGTGACAGGGACACCGTTGACGGTCCACTCATAGAAGATCGCGTCCGTGTCCACAGAAAGCGTGACAAGATCCCCAGGACAGATCGACGTCGCACTTGCACGAATGACAGGCTTGGGAGGCAACGGTCGGTTGATTGCTGGGGAATTGGCTACCTGACTTGTCTGCCATTGCCTACCACGGGCGGAAGAATCTGGCGTGGAAGCAAGATCGAGCTGTTGATCAGGAGCAAATCGATATGCGAAGACACGATACCAGTACGTCTTTCCACACTCGACGCTGTTATCAACATACGTGG
>JALOMA010000222.1 GCA_025455735.1 Candidatus Kapaibacterium sp. | reverse complement strand
TGTATGCGACTGATGGCCGACCCCGACGTCGAATATGCCGTACCATTGTACGTCCATAAACTCAGCTACCGCCCCAACGACCCACGATTTTCGGCGCAGACCGGAGCGCGTGCAATGAACATTGAAGCAGCGTGGGACGTAGCAAAAGGAACAAAGGATGTTCTGGTTGCCATCATTGACTCGGGCACGGATATCGACCACGAAGATCTTGCACCGCAAATCTGGACAAACACGAAGGAGATCCCGAACAATAACGTCGATGATGACGGCAATGGCTTCGTCGACGATGTTCGTGGCTGGGACTTTGTCGGCAACGTTAGCGTTTCCGACGTTCAACGGGGTATCATACGTCCCGACAACGACGCCAAGGTTCGCAATTCATCCATGGATGACCGACTGGCTCACGGTACCACGACGGCAGGCTGCGCGGCTGCCCGTGCGGACAACAACCTAGGTATTGCCGGTGTGGGCTTTGACGTGAGCATTCTCCCCATCAAGTGCGGATCGGACAATCCCGAGGTTGAAGCGATCCTGAACGGATATGCGGCCATTCGGTACGCGGCCGATCTTGGTGCCGACGTCATCAATTGCTCCTGGGGTGGCCGAGGGGCCGATCCCACAGCCTTCGATGTCATCAATTATGCCATCGCGAAGGGTGCCGTTGTGGTTGCGGCGACGGGCAACGAAGGCTTCGACATGGAAGTGATTCCGCAGTATCCAGCCGTAGTTCCAGGACTGCTAAGCGTTGGCTCCATTGATGACAGCCGCCGTATTAGCAGCTTCTCCAACTATGGCATCAGTGCCACAACATATGCCCCCGGAGAGTCTGTCCTTACCACCTATCCAGGCAATCGGTACAATGGGCAATCCGGCACGTCATTTTCGACTCCCCTTGTTGCTGGACTTGCCGCACTCTTGAAATCACTCCATCCCGACTGGACACCTGAACAGATAATCCTTCAAATTCGCGGCACCAGCAAGGCTATAGCAGGTGTTAGCGCTGCGGACAGGCCACGCTATTGGGGCTGGACGGACGCAGCCGATGCGGTGCGCATCAATCGGTCGTTCACTTCCGGGGATCGTATGCCTGGCATCGTTATTGACAGGATTCAGGCAGCTGGAGGGGCAACTAGTATAAGCTCAACAGCAGCCACGACGTTGGACTTTGTCATACGCAACATCCTGGCACCCTCCAGCGGTGGCGCATTGCAGATCACGTCGTTGGATCCGCGCGTTCGAATCGTAGGGAATGCCTCGCCCTCGTTTAGCTCATTGGGCACCAATGCCACGGCAAATGTTCCGATTCAGATTGACATCGACGAGGACTATCCATGGTACTCCTCCACAATCAGCTTTGCTGTTGGCATCGTCAGCGAGCGGTTTACCAACTGGCAGACGCTCAGCATCCCATTCTCTCGGCCAACGCAAAACCGCCACACTGACTTTGGCAATCCTGCTACCATTGAGTGGACACACGTCAGCGTACCTTCATCGGGCGAAGTGTGGGCTGCTGCCGCAACGCAGCAGGGTTCGGTCATGCATCGCGCTGGTTCATTTACGTTTCTTCCCTTACCGTTCGCCCCCACTGCCTTCGTTATGCGTCCAAATGGCTTGGTATGGTTGGGCGGACGATCCGGAGCGCAGGGAACGATTGCCTATTCGACCAATTCCGGACAGTCATTCCAGAACGTCAATGTGCAAGCAACATTGAGTACCGTGTCTGATATCGTCATGTTTACCAATACCAACGGACTCGCCTTTGGTAGCAGTGTGGGCAATCGTTTCGGCGTCATGCGCACGACGGATGGCGTACAGTGGACGTCCGTCACGGGAACACCCATCAAGTCTGGCACGGACGAAAGTCCCGTACCTGGATCTGCTGTCGACCTCGGCGACACGGTCTTCATCGCAACGACTGCGGGCCGCGTCATTCGTTCGCTTAATCGTGGCCAAACATGGTCTGCCCTTGGCAGTGGGGCTGGCGGCAGTGGAATTGTCGACATGGCGTTTCGCTCCGCGAGCGAGGGGATGGTTCTCTTCCAGACATCAGCGTCCAGCAGTCGGTTTCGTGTCTCCGTGACCACCAACGGTGGGGCAAGCTTCACAGCTGTGCCTACCGATCTTCCCTTCACAGCGCGACCCGTGGCGATAACGGCGGGGCCCAATGCATTTGCCATCACCTGCAACGACGGCTCCACATACGGTTCCGATGATGGTGGGAAGACCTGGGCACCCATCTATTCCCGCGAATCGGGTTCGGTGCGTACAGCACTTGCACCAAGTAGAAGTACAGCCTTGATTTATATGGTTGGCGGAACATTGGCCTCGTTGCAGTATCGTTTTTCCAGTCTCAATGGCCCACGCTTGATGTCATTTTCCACACAGCAGCTGAACTTCGGCACCATGGAGGCCAACCAAACGCGATCACGCATTGTAAGCGTCCGGAATACCGGCACAGGACTTGCAACGATTGAGTCGATGGTCATTGTCCCTGGTCCAAGCACCCCAGACTCAGCATTCCGTATCGTGGGCACACCAGGGACGACCATTCCTGGTGGCGACAATGCACAAGTATCGTTGGACTTCAATACGGCAGTTCCAGGCGCACATAGTGCCACCTTACGCGTAACAAGCAACGGCACCCCGGCAACGATCGAGCTGGCACTTTCTGGGAACGTCAACCCTCCTTCCAGCGTGGATACCGAAGCCAGTGCTGGAATCATGCTTGCACCAATACCGTCCGGATCGCTGGCAACACTAACCCTGCCAGCCACCTATGCCGTAGAAGTTTCCATTGTGGACGCCTTGGGCACCGTGTTGAAGACCATAACGACAGAGGCAGCGACCATCCCACTTGATGTGACGGGCCTTGCACAGGGAACCTATAGCGTGGTTGTTCGCGGCGACAGGCTCTACCGCATTCTTCCGTTGGTTGTCGTTCGCTAGTATTACGCACGAGCTTAGAATCTAAACGATAACGGGCCCCGTTCGACTCTCGAACGGGGCCCGTTTTGGTACCATTTTGGCTTGGGGCTTCAGGCAAAGCTGGAATCACTGTAGGCATCTCTTCCCGCCAGCGCTCGCCTGCGACGGCGCTTCAACCACATCACGATGAATAAGCCCAATGTCGCCAACACGATCAACGTCAGGAAAAGCGTCCCCCATTGGAAGGTGCCTGGATAGACTCCTACGCTACCATCGGGATTCGTGACGGTATAGGGGCGGCTAAAGTAGAATGCCGGGTGGAATGGCATGCTGAAGTACCATGGAATGGCACCCATCATATATCCCATCATGAATCCGTCGGCCATACCACCGTACCGATTCATCACGTACGGCCTGTTACCATTCGGGCCATTGAAGGAACGCGTTTCCGTGCGGCGTGGCGTTCCGTATCGGCTTGTGTAGTCACGTGAGCTATTCAGCCGCGAGCCGCCAAACGAATTGCGCTGTGTCGAGTACTGCGATGGCCGCGTTGTGGGGCGGGGCTGTGTCGTTGGCGCACGACGTGTGCTACCAAAAGACCCCGATGGACGGCTTGATCGAGGCGCCGAATAGCTACGGCTGCCACCAGAGGACCGGCCACCTCCGCCACTGCGCTGTGCCAGAGCGTCCAGGGGCAATGTCATTGCCAGGATGGCCGTACAAATAGCGGCAATTGATAGTTGTCGAAAAAGTGCCATGTTAGAATACTCCTTCCGTTGACAGGGAATCATCTTCATTGCGATAGGTTATTTGCACTTTGAACTCGGGGCGCTCCGGAACGTCTTTCTTTCCTGCGAACCACGACCGAAGCCCACCGGACGTATGTGTAGCCGATTTGATGTGTACCAACAAGCTCACGATGCCAAATTGTTCTTCACCATCAATCAGAACGATAGCTGTGTCGATGTCACCTTCGCTGATCACCGTCAGCTGGCGCATCATTTGGGCTTCCTCTTCTGTAAAGGCGGGCTCGCGCGTCGTTGCATTCTCGAAGTAGTCTGTAAAGACTTGCTTCGTATACAGCTGGCCATCACTGCCGGTGTATTGCACAACGGCATCAAAGGTGCCTTCTTCATCG
>JALOMA010000221.1 GCA_025455735.1 Candidatus Kapaibacterium sp. | reverse complement strand
GACGACCGCCAGCGTCGCCGGCGTGGCGCCGGCCCGAACCGGCAGCAGCGGCACACCGTTGCGCACGGCTGCCGCGCCGGACTTGCGCTGCAACGCTTCGCGCGCCAGGGCGGAAATCACGGCGCCCATGGGCTGACGCCGATGTGCCGCCAGCCCCTTGACGGCAGCGAGAACGTCGTCGTCGATCTCCAGCGTGGTACGCACGGCGAGGGCCCGGAACAGTTAATAACACGCATATCGTCGCGCATCAAACATCACGCATCAAGCAGCCGATGGCAGGCTGCGACACGGTCGAGATCAGCCGGCGGCGTCGATCACCTCGAAAGCGTTGGGGCGCCGGGGCAGGCGATGTTCGCGCCGTGACGGCTGTGCGGGTGGGGATCGGGGTCGGGCCCTCGACTCGCGATTCGAGACCCCGGCGCGACGCACTCGAGACCCGCCATCGAGCCCGACCCCGACTCGCCCCACGAATCGCCCGGGCGAGTCAGCGCGGAAATCACGACGCCCAGGGGTCGATCGTGCGTACCCCCAACGCCTGAAAAGGCGCCCGATTCTCATTGGCTTCACGTGGCGAAATATGCCGTATCCCCTTCCCGGCGTACCGTGGTGGCACCCGAAAAGGGTCCTCCAGGATTTGATTCAGCGCTCCAACCTCTACCTGTTTGATGTCTGGATTGCCGGTTCCCATGAGTCTGAATCATTTTTTCGGAACCTCGGTGTATCGGCTCCAATGCCTGTTATTCCGCAGTATGGTATTTCACCTGAGCGATTCTTTCCTCAATCAGGACTTCAGTCCCTTCGATCAGATCTGCAACTTCCTTCTGATTCATTCCTGATTGGCTTCGTTGGACGAATTCTGAAAATGAAGGGGCTCGCAACACTCATCGAAGCAATGAGCCTTCTGCCAGAGTCGGTACATTGTGTTGCATTGGGTTCTGGCGACGACGAAGCCTGGTTCGCTTCGGCTGTCCAGTCCGCTGGGTTAACATCTCGTATCCATCATATCACGTCAGTTCAGGCATCTCAGGTAGCCGAGGCGCTTGGAGGCCTTGACGCACTTGTCTTACCATCACTCACGACCCCAACGTGGAAAGAACAGTTCGGCCGGGTTTTGATTGAAGCAATGGCTTGCGGTGTACCCGTCATAGGCTCCTCATCTGGCGAAATTCCTTATGTGGTCGGGTCGGCTGGAATGGTCTTCCCAGAGGGCAATCCCACCGAACTGGCATCCATGATTCTCAACCTCAAGACCGACAACGAACTGCGTCGTACCCTCTCGGCTCGAGGTTTGGAACGCGTAACTTCGCACTTTACGAACGACGTCATCGCCAAGAAAATCGTCGGTCTTTACCAATCACTTCTTCTCCACCATTCCAGTCCGTAATGTCCAACCACGACCATCGATCACATCTGTACGCCCGCTATACAGACGTCCAGACAAGAACGGGAATCCACGAATTGGCAGCGAAGGTTCGCTTGAATAACATTGAGCTCTTTCGGCAGATAGGGCACTATTTGCCCTCCAATCGGCATTCTCGCATCCTTGATTTAGGTTGCGGTTATGGTGGCTTTCTCCTGCTCCTTCAGGAAAGGGGCTATGTCAACACGTCTGGTGTAGATATAAGTCCTCAACAGGTTGCTGCGGCCGACCAGTTGGGAGTCAAGAACGTCGTAGAAGGTACGATCGAACAGGCATTGGGCGCTGAGCAAACATATGATCTCATTTCCATGTTTGACGTCATCGAGCACCTGACCAGAAGTGAAGCGATTGCAACGCTAACGCTTATCCATGAACGACTTTCGCCGAACGGCACCTTGATCATTCGAACACCCAACGTGGATAGCAGACTGGGCACCGTGCTGAGTTTCGGTGATCTCACGCATGAAATGCATCTGAACCTACTCTCCGCAAAGGAGCTATTCGCATCCTTGCCCTACACGACTGTCCACATCGAACCCAGTTGGCCAACGGGAGGTAGCGTACTCCATCGAATTCTGAGGCCCGTTGCTCGTGCAATCCTTCGCGTGATTACGACTGTCGAAGCACTTGCCGTAGGTATTCCGCGCTCAATGTTGCTCCCCACTCCAAACATGTTCATCGTTGCAACGAAGCAGCCTCGCGAATGATGTCTGCGAATTTGCTCGCGATACGTGGCCACTGATACTCTTTCACCCTGATTTTACCTCGTTCGATGAGCTCTGACCGGTAGCTCTCGTCCGTCCATACTCGGACCATGCCGCGAGCCACGTCGTCGATCGACGAGGGGTCTACGAGTTCGGCGGCATCACCTGCAACTTCTGGAAGAGATGATGTATTGGACGCTACCACGGGTACGCCGGAAGCAAAAGCCTCGATGATTGGCACCCCGAATCCCTCAAGGAAGGGCACAAAAATCAGCCCACGGGCATACCTGTAGTATTCCGCAAGTGTCTCGTCATTTATCCAACCCGTTTGTCGAATACTGTCTCGTACCCGTGACCGTTCCAGTGCTTCGGAAATCTCGTCGTCCATCCATCCCTTCTTCCCAGCAAGTACAAGAAGTCCTGGCTGTTCAACGCTCTGCACAAATCGTTCGAATGCGTCAAGCATGCCCACAATGTTCTTACGTGGCTGAAGCGTGCCCACAAACAACCAGTAAGCGTCGCCGTGTGTCAGCGATTGTACGCACTGTGGCTGTATGGTGGTCTCTGCTGGCCTAAACATCGCCCGCACCCCATTGTTCACAACGTCCACAGCGTCGTCAGCAGTACCATACGTCGAAGCAATGTCGCGACGGGTGTAATCGGACACGGCGCAGACGCGCGCTGCCCTGCGGATGGCCTGCGGAATCTTCCAGCGATAATATGCTCGGTGGATCGGCTTCATATGACCACCAATGTGCTCGAACGCAACGTCATGAATTACCGTCACCATTGGACAAGGCACAGAAGACGGCAGGAAACCTTCTAGGGACACGAGAACGTCCGGCTTGTTGCGATAAACCCACTGTCGTACGCTGCACTCAAACCAGAGCCACCAGAGTATAGGGTGCCGTGCGGGTAAACCTAATGAGTGTGCCGAGGCCCCCTTCGGAATGAGTGACGGATGTGGAGTTCGGTCAAACAAGAGCATCAATGAAAGGTCGGGCGCGTCGTTGGCCAACTGCTTCGTTATCTGCTCGATGTACCATCCAATCCCATCAAGTCGGCCAAAGAAGGCCAACCGACAAATCAATGCTACACGCAAAGGCTTGTGAATCGTCATAGACGGACAATATGCAGAAACCAGCCGTTCCGCGCGGCCCTTCGTATATTGCGCACCGTCTTCAACATCGATCACCAACATGGCTACTGAACCCTCCAACCAACCACTTCCTTCGCCACCAACGAATCTTGTGGTTCAGTCGTTGGTACGTAGGTGGTGGGTGTTCCTTTCAATTGCCGTGATAGCGGGAGCCTCAGCCTATCTGTGGGCTAGGACATTGCCCGAGTATTATGAATCCATGATCAATTGTGTTCCACCACGTGTTGATCCATCGGCATCTGCTGGAGCATTGGGTGGCATATCCTCCGCCCTCAAGGATGTGGGGCTGAGTAAACTAGGCGGCAAGACTGACACATACGAGTTCATGGCTCTCCTCTTCAGCAGATCGCTTCGTGATTCCATCGTGAAGCGGTTTCGCCTTGCCGAAGAGTACGACATGACGGATCGCCCCAGACGAGAAATCCTGGAAGAATTTGAGACAAACCTCGAGATCAATCTTCGGGCAGAAGGGAACTACGAGATTTCCATTATGAGCCGCGACCCCAATAAGGCTGTCGCTATGTGCCGTGCCTTTGTTGAAGAGGCCAATGACTTGTCAAACAGGATAGCGCGCGAAGAAGCGCATCGTACGACTACGTACCTTGAAAAGAGGATCGGAGCAATTGACTCAACGATGACGGTGTTGTCATCGCTTTTGGGAACCTATTCTTCCAAGACTCTCATGTTTGCCCCCGAGCAACAGGCGCAAGCTGCAGCTACCTCCCTGTCTGAACTTCAGGCGCAAGTCATGCGAGAGGAAATCGTAGCTGATCTTTTCGCACAGCAGTTTG
>JALOMA010000220.1 GCA_025455735.1 Candidatus Kapaibacterium sp. | reverse complement strand
AGCAGATATTCCTAATCATATCGCTCAGTATTGGCATAGCGGGCTGTGGTGGAGGCTTGGTGGTAGGGTTTCTCTTGTCGTGGATTATCGACAATCTCCACTTTACAACAGCGGCCCTGCCCACCATAACAACGTTTCCGGTATCGTATAATCCAGCGTATTATGGCATAGCGATGGTGTTCAGCATTGCCACTACCTATGCGGCGGGGTGGTTGCCGGCACGAAAGGCCAGCTCGGTAGATCCCGTCCTCATTATCAGGGGCAAGTAGCATGGCCGATGTCATTCTCGAAGCGCGCAACGTTGGCAAACAGTTCCACGACCCCGTCACCATCGACGTACTCAAGGGCGTTAGTTTTGGTATCACCAAAGGCGAGTTTGTGTCCTTGGTGGGCAGGTCCGGCTGCGGAAAAAGTACGTTGCTCTATGTGTTGTCCACGATGGATATGGACTACACTGGCGACGTCATCATCGACGGACAATCGATGAAGGGATTAAGCGAGGCTCAGTTGGCGAGCGTCCGGAACAAGAACATTGGATTCGTCTTTCAGTTCCACTATCTCCTCAACGACTTCACGGTTCTGCGCAACGTCATGTTGCCTGGGCTCAAGCTAGGCATATACACGGAGAAGCAGGTGGAGCAACGTGCTCGCGAACGTTTGGATATTCTTGGCATGGCGGACAAGGCCGCCAAACGTGCAAGCCAATTATCTGGAGGAGAGAAGCAACGCGTTGCCATCGCACGAGCCTTAATCAACGATCCCGTCATCATCATGGGCGACGAGCCTACGGGCAATCTCGATAAGGCCAACGCCGACAGCGTCTTTGATATCTTCAGCAATCTTGCCGCCTCCTTTCGGCAGACCCTCTTGATTGTTACCCACGACCCAGAATTCGCCCGTCGTTCCGGCCGCGTCATCGAAATGGCCGATGGCATGGTGTTAGGCCAATAGCCAGTCGCCTAGCGTGCAACCCTAGGGTTGCTAAAGATGTAACCCTAGGTCCAATAGGGTACCAGTGGCCACCGTTCGCCAGCAATCGAAAGCCAATGATGCACAGCGAAGGATGGCATATTGTTATGTAGCTTTGTTTTGAAAAACGCATGGACAACCTTCTCCATCAAGAACTCTCGGACGATCGTGTTCTCTTACGTCCGTTGCAGGCCAGCGATGCCGACATGCTCTTCCAGGCGGCGTCCGATCCTTCCATTTGGGAACAACATCCACAGCGCGACCGGTATCAGCGTCCACAGTTCGATGCCTTTTTTGCTGGAGCGCTGGAAGCACCAGCGGCATTCGTCATCATTGATATCGCGTCCAATGCAGTGATTGGATCGTCGCGATTTTATCATTGTTCCGACACCGAACGTAATCGCTATGCCGATGCCATTCCCGATATGCACGACGCCATTTGTATTGGTTACACCTTTTTAATTCCGTCTTTTTGGGGTGGTACTACAAACAGATCCGTAAAACGACTCATGGTCACGCGGGCCTTGCAGCGATATTCCACCGTCTTGTTTCAGATCGGGGAAAACAATCTTCGCTCACGGATATCCATCGAACGTCTTGGTGCTACCTTGGCAACGGCACGCGATCATGTTGCATGCGAGTCGTCGCTGGCCACGCCTCACGTGTTGTATTTCATTCATCGCAGCCAACTAGCGTCGTTAGCCTTCTAACGCGAAGCTGAATACCATTCTCGGCTCTATTGCAATTACCATGGCACGCGTAGTCTCGTTCTGCATCGTTTGCTTTTTGGCGCTATCAACCACTGTCTCCTTGCATGCGTCGCAACGGTCACGTCCATCAAAACGGCCGGTCGTGGTACGCGCCACGCATCGTGACACGACGGTACGCCTTACCATAGCCCCGCATCCTACCAATGCATCGGCATCGGTTGCGCGTCTGGAGTGGTTCCATCGACCACGCACGGTAAGGGGCCCTGGCACCATCATTGCCACAACAACGCTCCCACTCTTGGACACGGCGTCGATACGCGTCGAAGAGCCCTCCTCCGACGTAACGAACGGCACCATCCGGTTTGGCGCAACGGCGTACCACGGCCGGACGGCACATCCTACACGCAGCCGGCTGCACATTGTGTGTACGGGTCCGGGATTGGCTACTGCCGTATTGGTAGACAACCCAGCGTATTGGGCGGCGAGGGCGCATGGAAAACCAGTGATCCTACCGGCAAAGCCACGTATTCCTATTGCTCGGTTTGGCGGCATCAAGATCGATAAGCGCAACGGCGATGCTGAGTCACCATGGATATCACTTTCGTTTCCAAAGGGCAGTCGTCGCAAGGAGATCTCCTATTTCGGCTATCTCGATCACTTCACTGATGAGGATCGGGGCGACGGCACGGCAGCGCTGTCCTTGTTGGCCATCGAATGTTGTGCGGGCGAGATGGTTTTTTTCGAGAGCTATGTTTTGGACAGCAGCGATTTCAGCAGCAAGATTGTGTATCGCACAGGATTTATGAATGGCGGCATTCACCCAGCGGCGTTGATGGCTGTTCCTGATAGCCTTACCATACGGGACGGCATGCGCCTATGGTTGGGTCCAGGCAACACTGGCGCGGCGTATGACGACGATCCGGATTATTATCATCCGTGGCGCCCTGGCATCGCCCTCATTCCAGGTTCCACGGCGTGGATAGTGGCGAAACAGCGCACAAGGTCGGCGACGTGGGCCTACGTTGTTGCCTTGCCGGTTCTTACCGACAATGTAGCGCGTCTCTTTATCAGCGACAACTCATCCCAAGCGGGAACACTTGCCGGTTGGGTGAAGCTAGTAGGGGAGTGAAGGGAACAAAAGGGCATTCAGCTGGGAATGTATCCCGTTCAGCCCCACGCCCGCGTTTGTACCCCAACGCATACAATCGAAACCACTAGGCGACCACATACGCGGATTATGGTGCAATATCCCGACGTTACCATGCCGGAGGCATGCAACATGATAGCCTAGGGTGAAACCCCATGCCCATGGTGTGAACCCCGCGCGGCCCAACCACCGCCTTGGGTGCAACCGTGGACGACGTATCGGGAGGAAATACAAGCGTTTCGCTGCGAACGATAGGATGATGGCTCCCTTTATCAGGGTTTCGTTATTAGTGGTGCCCCTCCTGATTCCGTATGTACCTCGTGACGGCGCGGATATCAGATAGGTTGACGGAACATGCTGGCCGAAATCTTGATCTCCTGAACAAGCTGTGCAATCGAAACGTCACGGGGCATCAAAATGAGAAGGTGGATATGACCATCAACGAATCCAGCAGCCACACGGACACCGCCACGGTCGCTGATTACGCCGGAGACAATGCCATGCAAACGACAGCGAATTCTTTTCTCAATCAAGCGTTGTCGATGATGTGTTGCAACCACACCATAAATGGCACCTGTGCAAAAACACTGGGGCATGGCTTCTTCGTGTTAATGGTTGAACGCATCCCTCCATACAGTTGCGTCGTGAAACGTGACGACGAGAAGGCATTCCCATGATGAATGAAAACCTGGAAGCTTGTGGATGTCCTGCCTTGGACGATCATCGTTGCGTAGCTGGTGCCAAGGCCCCTTTCAAGAGGAATGTCGGCGTTGTAGTCGTGGCAACCGTGGTAAGAAGAAGGCAATCAAGGACGCGGTGAGGACGTGCACCGACGGGAACAGGCTGAAGCTGTGCGATCGAAATATCAGGGATGAGCCGCACTCCGGCCATAGGATGTTATGGATTTTGTTTGAACGTCACGCCGGGCTGGAGGGAGTTCCAAACACGATAGCGTGATTCGTAAGGTAGCACCGGAGCTGGCCGTGGAGCCAAACATGTTGCCGTCAATAACAGTAATGGAAACGGAATCCACAGCGAATGGTGCGTGCGTAGACTACGGTCGCACCGCGACCATGTTGTTAGCAATACGCCAGGCCTGTGGATTGCCCATGGCTACAAACCGCACGTCCATCCACAAGCCGACCGCCAAAAGGGCGCACCCAAAGAGTTGAACGACGGTGAGAATCCAGTGGCTTCCATCGCCACCATCCGGAAATGCCACGTGGCCCAGCACCGGACGTACGATGATAACAAGCATCCTCTGCTGGACGGATGTGTGATATTCGAGCAT
>JALOMA010000044.1 GCA_025455735.1 Candidatus Kapaibacterium sp. | reverse complement strand
AGTCCGCGTGCATTTGCTTGGCAGGGGCCGGCAGACCTGAAGAGCAACACCGAATCCGCGAAGAGTTGATCGCCCGAGGAATCGCGGATTCCATTTTGGTAACAGGAGACATCGAGCCTATTCAGTGGGCCGCGGAATTCGAGTCCCAGGAAGCAACCAGTCTTAATGATCCCAGTGACCTTTGGGAGCGATGTATTACATTGATCGCAGGGACAGGCTCCATTGCACGAGGCGTTCAGCCAAACTCGAGTACTGTGCGAGCTGGCGGTTGGGGCTATCTGTTGGGGGACGAAGGGAGTGGATTCGATATCGGACTCACCGCACTCAAGGACTTGTGCCGCGCGACGGATCAAGGCCGTCCGTTGACTCCTCTGCATCTGGCTCTTCTTCAGGGACTATCGATCGAGAAGACCAGGGATTTGGTTGGTGTTGTCTATCAGTCTGACAAACCGCAACAAACGATCGCATCGTTAGCAAGCACCGTTCTAAGTTTTGCAGACTCCGATCCGTTGGTGGAGACGATTGCTAGTCGTGTTGCCAACGCGTGGGCCGAGTTGGTCGCGTGTGTTCATCATCAGCTCGGTCTCAATGAAAAGCCATATACACTAGCAATTGCAGGTGGAATTGCTGTTCATAGCCCGTTCTTGACAGAGCGACTTTTAGCGATTTTGAAGAAAATTTCGATGATGCCGACACTTTATCGAGTCGTCCAACATCCTGTTCACGGAGCGCTTACAATGGCAGCTAGAAACACGTCGCCCTGACCCACCCACCAAACGGTTCATCATGAAATCCTGCCGATCTCAAATTTTCGTATTGCTGCTCAGTTGTCAAACATTCGCGTTGCAGAGTGCGTTTAGCCCGAGTGGGACGTTAATCGCACAAGAGTCGGCGGGCACCAAATCGCAGTCTGCTGAAACAACAACACCCTTTGCCAGAATCGAAGGTATCGGGCCTGAATGGAAAACGTTGGGCAAAGAGGACTTCGTACGAGCCAACTGCGATGAAGAGACATGGGTTTGGGACGGTAGTTTGGTTCACAGCACGGGCAAGCCGATCGGCGTGTTGAGGTCGAAAGAGAAGTACAAGAACCTCGAATTCGTGGGGACTTGGCGACATTTGACCGAAGGTGGAAACTCGGGATTCTTTCTTTGGACGCCACAAGAAGCGTTGGATGGTTTGGCTCGAAACAAACTACCGAGTGCGGGTATCGAAGTTCAAGTGCTGGACCATGGCTACACAGAAAAGTACGAGAAGAGTTCTGGCAAGAAGGCAACGTGGTTCACTACCCATGGCGACATTTTCCCAGTGGGCAAATCTAAATTGGCGGTTAAGATTTTGGAGGAATTTTCAAAAGATGATTGTGTTCCGTCAATCGATAGGTGATGGTATAGTCACCTTCCTTATTGTTCAAGGCATGGTGATTCATGTTGTGTGTAGGAATCCAAGCAAACGCTGGAAATCCATAAAACACCGTAAGCCAATAATCCGTGAAGGAATTCAGTGTGCTGTTGCGCCAGATGGGAAGGTGATTATGGTTGTGTGCAATAACCGTCACGGCAATGGACAGGAACAGATAGAGGACGTAGACGAACCAAAAGGGGGCACCTGGGATGTCGGTCGTCCATAGGAGGATGAAGACGCCGGTCGTAACGGCCATATAGGCAAGGGTGCGAATGTCGGCAGCGTATCGGAGCATGGGAGGTCGATGTGGAAGTGGTTGCTGTGAAGTTGAAGCAAGGCCATTGTGCCTTCCTTCCCGCGAACACATCGTGCAGGATGGCAGCAGGCGAAGATACGAGGTATTCTCAACTAATCGAAGCCGCAAGCTGGCACCCACGCTCGCCAGGCCACTGTCAAGCAGCGGCCTGGACGTCTGGAGGGAGGAGTCGATACATGACGGGAGTAACGAGCCGAGACAACAGCGTGGATGAGACAAGGCCACCGATGAGAACAATGGCGAGTGGTGAATACAGCTGATTGTATTCGATGACGAGTGGCAAAAGCCCACCGATGGCCGTTAAGGACGTCAAGACAATGGGAACAAATCGCACCTCGCCAGCCTCACGGATCGCTTCAACGAGTTCTTTGCCTTGCGCCCGAAGTTGGTTCGTGAAGTCCACAAGCAAGAGCGAATTCTTGACTTCGATGCCCACCAGGGCTATCATGCCGATGGTTGCTACAAAGGAAAACGTCTCGCCAGCAACAAGCAGGGCAACCACGGCACCGATGATGCCCAAGGGAATCACGGAGAGGACAATGGCGATGCTCTTGAACGTCTTGAACTCGAGAATGAGGACGGCAATGAAGCCGAAGATGGTGACAAGGATGATGGTGCTGATACCGCCGAAGCTTTCCTGGCGGCTCTCTACCTCGCCTGCTACCGTATAGGTAACACCCTTGGGTAATGCCGTTGCCTCCAGTGCGTTGACGATGGCCGCATTCCGGTCGCCAACGTTGGCACCACTCTGCGTGAATGCCGAAATCGTAACCGTACGATTGCGGTCATAGTGACGAATGCGGTTGGGAGAAGTCTCAAGGCCAACATCGACAACGCTGCGGAGTGGGACCATGGCGCCAGACCGAAGAGGAATCTGAATGTTGTCGAAGACATCAAAGGACGGCCGACGGTCCGGCTTGGGTACAGTGACCATGATGGGCAGCTCGTCGCCATCATGTTCGCGATATGTTCCCATGGGCAAGCCGGCAATGCCCAGGCGCACCATTCTGTCCACATCGGCTGTGGCAATGCCCAACGAGCCTGCCTTTGTACGATTGATGACAACCCTGGCATCCGTAGGCTGGACGGCGAGGGGATTGTTCACGTAGATCGTTCCAGGTGTTTGCCGAACGAGCTTCTCGACCATTGCCGCCGCCTTGCGCAGAGTGTCCAAGTCCTCGGAATACAAACGGTAGGCAAGCGGAGCATCAATTGGTGGCCCTTGTTCAAAATCCTTGATCTCGACCTTGGCACCAACGACGTCACGCAGCTGTTGCCTGAGTGCATCAATAACGGCCCGTTTCCTACGGACGTCCGTATGGTCGTCCAACTGCACGAAGAGTTGGGCAAACTGCTCGGATTCGTTCTTCTGAATGACGTTGTAGTACACCCGTGGATTACCCTTGCCAACGTTGGTTGATACGGATCGGATGGGATGGCCGAATGCCATGATGCGACGCTCCACCCTCCGTGCTACGGAATCAGTCGTGGACAAGGCCGTGCCATCAGGGAGCTCTACGTTGACCAAGAACATCGGCTTCTCGGAGGTTGGAAAGAGGCTGAATCCCACTGCTGGAATCAAGGCCAGGGCACCAAGGAATATGAGGCCGGCAACAACGAGTGTGCGAGCAGGATGGCGCAGTGATGCGTCGAGGACCTTGCTGTAGGAACCACTGATGATGGCCTTCAAACCACGAAGAAAGATATTCTCCTGCCCAACATGATGGTTCTTGAGAATCTTACTCGACAAGAACGGTACCACCGTCAGGGAGACTACCATGGACGCAAACACCGTCGTAAGCACGGCCATCGGCAAGGAACGGATGAAAGCTCCTGCCTGCTCGGGTAAAAAGACCAGCGGGAGAAAGGCAAACATGAGGAGGACCGTGCAGCCTACGACGGCAAGAGCAATTTGGGATGTTGCACCAATGGCAGCCTTCGTGCGGTCAATGCCGTTGCGGAGAAATCGTTCGATGTTTTCCACGACGACAATCGAGTCGTCCACCAAAATTCCCAGTGCGACGATCATTCCCACGATGGACAATTGATTGAGGTTGAATCCCAATAGGTTCATCAGAATGAGACCGATAGCCAAGGATAACGGTATCGAAATCATGACGACAACCGAGGCACGAAAGCCAAGTGGTAACAGCGTAAGGAGAACCAGGCCTATGGCAATGAGGAAGTCCTTGCCGAAGCGCGATAGCCGTGCCGAGACGCTCTTCGTTTGGTCAAATACCGTTTCCAGGGCAACGTTCGAAGGCAGTGACGTTTTCGCCGATGCCAAAACCTGCTCCACCTGCGTTTGTACGTCCAGAATATTCTGTCCGCTCTTCATGCTGGCAGCCAAAAAAACTGCACGGTAGCCGTTGTGGCGCACGATGTAGCTGTCCGTGCCATACGCCGTGCGCACCGTAGCAACGTCCGATAACCGCACGACACTGCCTTGTGCCCCAGTGATAACGGTACTGGCAATGTCTTCGACGGAAGCATAGTCGCCGCTCGTCTTCACGTTGAACTTGCGGCCTCCAGCAGTGATGCTGCCTCCCGGAATGTTGACATTCTCGCTTTGAATGGCACCCAGGACAGCGGAAACGGGAAGATGTATGGAGGCAAGCTTTTGCATGTCCAGCTCGACCTGTACTTCACGTTGTGGCAAGCCATGTACGACGACATTCTTAAGGGATGGCACTTGCTCGAGCTTGTCGGACAATTCTTCGGCGATATCGTCCAACGTCGCATACGAGGCCGTCTCCGAGATGAGTGCCATCTGATAAATGTTCACATCCGTTGGCGTGAATTTCTGCACGGAAATAGCCGCGATATCCTGCGGAAGGGAACCACGCAGTGCATTGATTTCCCGAATAATTTCTTGGTATTTATCGTCTGGGTTGGATTCGAACTGATATTCAACCTGCACAACGGCAAGACCGTCGGAAATTTCTGTTTGAATGGACTTGATATCGTCCAGGGCATGAAATGCCGACTCCATATCGTCTACTACCAGTTCTTCCATGTCGGCTGCACTGGTACCAGGATAGACGACAACGACGGCGAACTGAGGTGACTGTATCTCTGGGTCCTCGCTGCGTGGCATTCCGAGAAGCGTTGCAATTCCCATTGCCAGGACGGCAAGAAATACGACGAGCGTAAAGCGATAATTGTCAACGGCGAAACGAATAATGGTATTCATGGCGGCAGGATTATCGATGTGAAGAAATGGCTACTGGAGAACCGTCAACAACGTAGGCGCTGCCGCCTGTGATTAAAGAGTCGGAAGGAAGCGGTGCCGCGAGTTGCACCCCTTGGGGAAGTACGGCGGCTATGGATACGGAGACTTTTTTTGCCTTGCCTGCCGAGACCACAAATACCGAGGCGATATCCCCATTGCCTTCCAGGATGGCATTCATCGGCACGATCGTGGTTGTGCTGCTTTCTGGCTGACGATTCAGTTGCAGCGTGGCTGTAGCGAATAATCCAGTGGCAATGGTTGCGGGAGGTGCGTCAAGGGTGATGTCAATCGGATAGAGACCCGTGGCACGGTCAGAAGCAGCACCAACACTGCGAATGCGGCCAGGGAAGGTTTGGCTGCCAAGAGCTTGGAAGTTGACGCGTGCAGTGGAGCCCACGCGAAGTCGGCTCCAGACGTTGTCGGCAACACCTACGCGCACCAACCATGTAGAGGCATTGTTGCCAGCGATAACCAGGACAGGTGCTCCCGGGGCGGCTACCTCGCCTGGTTCCATGGTGCGGCGGAGAACAATGCCATGTGTGGTTGCGCGGATTTCGCTGTGCTGTTTGTTGTATTCAGCGATGTCGAGCTGGTTCTTGGCAACACTGCGAGCAGTGCGGACATTCTGAAGCTGTTCAAGGGTGGCAACAGAGTCGGCAAAGAGTGCTTCCACGCGACGTACGTCGCGTTCGGCCTTGTTGTAGCCCTCGCGTGCTTGGTCCACCATGGCGTCTATCTCCGTCGACGCAAGGCTGGCCAGCAGCTGACCTGCGCGGACGCGATCGCCTTCGCGAACCGTGACCGTTCGCACGATACCGCCCACCTTGAAGCCAAGGTGCTGTTCGGCGTCGTTGAACACGACGCCCGAGGCGGTAGCCTCGTTGGTGCTGTGGGAGGGCGTCAGCACGGTGACGTGGACGGGCACGCGGTTATCGGCGGGTTGAGACGTTGCCGATTGGGAATCCGAAGAGCAAGCCTGCACCAGCAGCATGGAAGCAGCAGCAAGCAACGGGGCGGTGAAGCGGATGGTTTTCATTACTGTTTTGGTGTTGGTGAAGAATCGGTTGGGCGTGATCGTTCTACGTCGGCCAGGGCAAGCGAAGCTTCCAGCCTTGCGATGGAAGCAGCAAGGCGGGCCCTGGTGAGTTGGCTGTTGGCGTCGATGACTTCGATCGTGATTGCCGAACCGGATCGGAATCGAGCCAGAACATCGGTCAGATACGTCGTGGCAGTTTCAATCCGTTTGGTGGCCGCCTTGGCACGTGCCACGGCGGCATTGTAGCGGGTTACTGCTGCATAGTCTGCCAAGGCCAGGGCGTCACGAACGGAGCGCTTTTCTTCATCCAGGGCTATCCGTGCAGCGCGTGCCTGTTCGGTGCGGTATTCATTGCCGAAGCCGGCGAAGAGATTCCATTCGAAGGAAAGGCCAGCCATCACGTAGCGCGTGTTGTTGTTGAACGCGAAGTCGAAACCCTGCGAGCCAAGATCGACGAAGGCGGAGACGGTTGGCCACCAATGGTCGGCGGCAAGGTTTTCCGCGGCCTGAAGGGCCGCAGAACCGTACGTCATCCCCTGCAGCCTGTCATGGGCGTCGGCTGCATCGTAGGCCGCTGTGCTGTTGCCTGCTATGGCAACAAGGCCCCTTTCCTCAGAAGCGGAGTCAAGGTCGATAGGTGTATCAAGGGGTAGGCCGGCAAGACTGTTGAGTGCGGCAGCGGCAAGGGACTGTTGCTGAAGGGCGGCGGTGTGTTCGTCGGTAAGCGATTCGTGTTCGGTATTGGCACGCTGCAGGGCCAAGCGGGTGCCCGAGCCGTTGGCGAGAAGGCTTTGTGCAATCCGGGCTTGCTCGGACGTTACCGTGAGTGCAGCGTTGTAGGTAGCCACGGCATCGGTAGCCTGCTGCCAGCGGTAGTAGGCAGCATGAACGGCGTACGTGATGTCCCGCCTGGCCGTCTCAATGCCAAATTCTGCTGCACGGGCCCTGTTGTCCTGGATGGCAGCAGCATGGCCAATGGATCGGTTGAAAAGAGGCGCGGAGAGGCGCAGCTTGACGTCGTAGAAATTGTCGGGATTCAATTGTTCGCGCACATTCTCCAGCCGTGGGAATTGAGGCCTACCCGTCAGCTGGTCGAGCGTGGCATACACCGGATTCAGCAAATCGCCGATAGGCAGGTCAATCGTCCGGCCGCCATCGGCTCTCAGGTACGTGCCCGACGCATCAAGGCGCGGTAATGCCTGCGCTTGTGCCGCTTGACGTCCGGCAATTGCTTCGTTGTAGGCGGCCCGCGCTGCAGCAATGCTGCCGTGCGTGCCAAGAGCTCGGTCGACGTATCGGTCCACTGCCCGCGTTCCTGATGCCGCTCGCACTGACACGGAACAGATGAACAGCACTAGAACAATGATGCTCGTTTTCATGATGGTGAAGGGTAACAAAGTGAACACTGTTTAGTAATAGGGCAAAAAAAATCAGCGTCGAATACTTGCGATGAAGGCGTTGTAGGTGCGCATGGAGATATCGGGGAGTTCGACGGAGCCATCGGTAGGGATGGGCAGCGGCGGACAGCAGTCGGCGATGATGTAGTGTTGCATTTGTTGGGACATACCGGAGAACCGTTTGCGGACGAAGAGGGAAACGATACCGTGGACGCCGGTCCAGGTCATCATGGCAAGGTCGATGGACGTCATGGAAACGGGAAAGTGTCCGGTTGCCAGACACTCCTTGCACACATCATGAAGAAAGGCAAACGTTTGCATACCGCAGTCCCAACCTGATTTTGCTTCCATGACATTGACGGGCGCCCGGGCAATGAACATCAGGTCGTAGAACTCCGGATTTGCCATACCCCAGGAAACGTAGATCCTGCCAAGCTCCTCCAGCTTGTCCAGCGGATTGGCAATCTGCCGCACTGGTTCGAACGCCTTGAGCAGAAGGGCAAAACCACGCTCGTGGATGGCAAAGAGCAGGGCGTCCTTGTCGGCAAAGTACAAGTAGATGGTCGCAGGGGAGTATTCGATCCTGTCGGCAATGTTGCGAATCGATGTTTTGTCGTACCCCTCTTCAATGAACACACGCGTAGCCGCATCGAGGATGAGCTCTCTCATCTCTTCCCGTTCCCGTGCTTTGCGTTCGGCGATGCCCATGGCAGTGTTGTTCGGATGGTGGATTGTGTACGCCGCAAACATACTGAACAGCGTTCAGTTTGTCAAGGCTTTCAAAAAAAAAATTGGGAAGGGGCCATGGCACACGGTAGTTTCACTGCGAGCACAACCACAAGGACACGTGATGGCAACGGCAACCAACAAGACCACGGAGACGGTCGTTCTCCCGGAAATGGCCCTGGCGGCCCTGGCGGATGATGCCAAACGCGAGGATGCCTTGGTGTTGCATGCCATGATGAAACGCCTGACGGGCAGCGATGGCGCCGTCTGGGGAGAGTCCATTATGGGCTATGGAAAACGTCATCTTCGCTATGCATCGGGACGCGAGCTGGACTGGTTCATCGTGGGATTTGCCGTGCGTAAGGCAACCTTCTCCGTATACATCCTCGATGGCTTTGACGGTTATACGGAGCTGCTTGCTTCGCTGGGACGGTATTCCGTTGGGAAGAGTTGTTTGATGATCAAGCGCCTAACCGACGTCGACCTGGAGGTTTTGGAAGAGCTCCTTCGCCGCAGCGTGGAAACCTTGAAACGAACCTGAGCGCCGCCAGCACTGTTTCGTGCTCCATGCTGTTACCTTCCATCGCCATCACCTCGCATGCCGTGCTGTTTCCAGCGCGCGCTCAACACCAGGACACCGACATCCTGGCATGGATCCATGCCGTAGAAGCCGTGGCCCCCTTTCGCACGATGACCACACCACGCGGCCTTCCCATGAAAGCCGCCATAACGAACGCAGGCACCGTTGGATGGGTGAGTGATAGACATGGGTATCGCTATAGCACAGTGGATCCAATGACAGGGAAGCCGTGGCCAGTCCTGAACGATGATGTTGTCAACCTGGTCTGCCAATCAGCAGGCGACGCAGGATTCCCTGGGTTCCGTCCCGACGTATGCCTGATCAACCGATATGACGTTGGTGCCGGTATGGGAGCACACCGTGATGAGGACGAGCAGGATTTCAGTGCACCCATCGTGAGTATCTCCCTTGGGCTTCCTGCACGATTCTTCTTCGGTGGCCTGGAACGTACTGGCCCAACCGTGGCCGTTCCTTTGGCCCATGGCGATGTGCTGGTTTGGGGCGGACCCGACAGACTGCGCTATCATGGCGTACGACCACTCAAGCCGGGAAGCCATCCACTGACGGGTTCCCGCCGCTTTAACCTGACGTTCCGGAAGGCACTGTCAATGTGACGGTGATAGCATCCATTGCCGCTGCACGGTGGGCGTCGTGGTCCACGATGAGCATCGGGACAACGCTATCACGAATGGCCGCCACAAGAGCCTCCACCGATGCCGGATCCAATCCGTTGAAGGGTTCATCCCAAACGAGCAACTCAACGTGAGAACACAGAGTACGAATGAGGTCGATCTTCTTCAGCTGACCAAACGAGAGTGTCTCGAGTGGCCTGTCGGCGTCAATGGAACGCATACCAACGGCCGCCAAAAGAGTACGCATGCGGTTTGCATCGAGTCCAGCAGAACGTACATGGTCATCGAAACTACCAGTCTGCCATAAGGGATGTTGCGGCGACACGCCGATGCGGAGCCGCGCGGGTTTGTAGACCGTTCCCGTATGGGGGGCGCCGTCCACGAGGCAATGAAGCAGGGCAGATTTACCGCTTCCGTTTGGCCCCATGAGCACGATCCGAGGCGAAGATGCCATGTGAAGAGTGATCGGCGCACATAATGGCCTGCCTGCGACAATCGGTGCAACCTCAATCAAGGAGCAATGTGCCGTTGCGGGGGGTAGATCGATGTTCAGGGCAAGATCAGCTTCCTTTCGCGCCAACAGTACCTCCGCATCGTGCAGGGAACGTTCAATGCGGCGTTCGACAGCAAGGGCTCGCTTCATGACGTCGGCGGCCTTGCGGCTGATGAAGCCCGAATCATGGGCTGCATTCTTCGATCGCTCCAGCACGTTGCTTCTACGGCGGGCATCATGAGCAGCAGTGCGAAGCTGCGCCACGTTCCTGGCTAGACCTGCCTGGCGGCGTTCCTCCATGGCAAGCTGGGCCTGGCGTTCGATGTGCCACGTGGCATACGAAGCAGCCAGGGTGTGGACGCCATCGGGCTCGATGGAGATGATGTGGTCCGTAAGGTCGCCGAGGAAGGATGTATTGTGGCTGACAACAACGAAGCCTCGTGACGAGTCCCGAAGTGCCTGAGCGACGGATCGGCATCCATCAGCGTCGAGATGATTCGTGGGCTCATCCAGAATAGGCCATGTATCCGGCGGCGCAAAGACCGCGGCTAGCAGGGCCCTCGTTTGTTCCCCTCCGGATAGGCTGTTGAACGGCCGGTCAGGAGCAACGTTGGCAATGCCAAAACGAGCGTTTGCATCGGCAATGGAAGCGTCAATCGTCCAGCCGCCAGCTGCTTCAAACGCGTCAACCACGGCTGCCCAATGGTGTAGTGCCTCCTCGGATCCATCCTGGGCCAGCTCGGCCAACCGCTCTTCCATGGCATCATAGGGGCCAGCGACGTGCCGCTGTACGGCATGCAAGGGACGGCTATCATGAGGAGATATCGGTGGTATGGTTATGGCGCGGACAGTACATGTGCGTGTACCAGCATCGGGAGTAACTGTGCCAGCCAGAAGGCGCGCCAGCGTAGTCTTACCGCGACCATTGGCCCCAACAATGGCTGTGCGCCATGAGGCGTCAAGGGATAGCGTCAGGGCATCAAAAACACGAACGTACGGTGCCGTGTAGGAAAACGACACCTGATGAAGGTGACAGAACATCTGCTGATTCCTTGTGTCAAAGGTGAAAAAAACCGTTGATGGAATCAGGAGATAATCATGGGTCTGGCAATTAGTGGAACATGCGGGCGGCGAAACTACATGCGGCCAGCGGCACAAATATATGCTTTGTTCATGTTTGCACTTCGGACCGAGGCAGGGTAATCATGCCGATGCGAGCGGCATATTTGACAAGTCCGACAACGCTCCGCGTTCCAATTTTTGTCATCATGCTTTTTCGATGCGTGTCGATGGTATGCATGCTTACGTGCATTGTTGACGCTATTTCGCGTGACGATAACTCATCAGCGACGATATGTCGAAGAACACGCAGTTCCGTGGGAGTCAAGCGAACGGAAGGGTCGTCCTTGACGTCTTCTTCGAGCGAAAACGTACCCGCTAGAACGGAGCGTGCCGTAGAAACGATTTCTTCGACGTTGGCAATCTTGGCGACGAAACCATCTGCGCCCAAGCGGAAGGAACGGGACGCTATCGACAGTGTTGAGACCATCGATACGATCATCACTTTCACAGCAGGCAGGTTGCGTTTTAGATCTCTTCCGAATTGAATGCCCGTCATGCCAGGCATGGAATAGTCGGCAAAAATGATGTCAACGGTCATGTCTGGCTGTGTGAGCTGTTCCAGCGCAGAGACGGGATCCGTGGACATCCCGACGACGGTTATATCGGAGAATTCACGCAGGGCAAGTGCCAGGCCCTGCAGAAAGGAGGCATGATCGTCGACAAGGTAGACACGCATGGGCAGAGTGTTCATGAAGACGATGAATAGGTCGGGTCAGGTCTTCTCCAATGGTATGGAGATGGTTACAAATGTACCACGGCCAGGGGCCGTATCGATGGTCATGGTGCCATCTGCGCTGGAAACACGCATTTCTACGTCTCGAAGTCCAGTTACGGAGCGCGGTGCATCGGGGTCGAAACCCGTTCCGTCGTCGCCGACAGTGAGTTGCAGAACACCGTCCGAAACAATGATCTGGGCCTCGATGGATGAACAACGGCTATGCTTCAGCGCATTCTGCAGCAACGACTGCGCAATACGATACGTGGTTCGCGCAATGGTAAACGGAATGGACTCTTCTGGACCAACCGTGTGCGCAAACACCGTAACGGTGCCACCAGCAGCAATGGAATCAGTCATCAAGTGAAAGGCCTTAAAGAGGCCTAGATCAGACACGGACTTCGTCGAAAGCGTTTGTGATAGCTTTCGTACCGAATCCCCGATTTCGACCAATCCAATGGATACGTCATTGTAGGCCTGGGCTTGGTCGGCGTGGCCCTGGAACTGGCGTGCCAAGCGCTCGGCATGTAGCCGTGTGGTTGCGATACGTTGTCCAAGGTCGTCATGCAATACCTGGGCGATTTCATCAATGACCATATCGCGCACCTGAATGGACATGGCTACTTGTTCCTGATGTTGAATGCGCTGTAGTTCGTGACGTGCATCCAGTTGCCGTTTGTAGGAGGTAAACAGTGTCGGTAACGTTGCCGTCTGGGCGTCGTAACGCGTCTCGATAAGCTCGGCAAGCTCTCGATAGGTTTCTGCCCGTTCGCTGTCGGAAAGTTGATGTTCCTGATACTCGAGACGCTCCTTGAGAGCGACGATCAACCAATCTGCGCGCTTGGTTGCCTTTACATTGCTATAGAACTCCTTGAAAATGACATGGCTCCTTTCGGGGTTATCGGATCTCAGCGAATCATGCCAGCATGCAGAGAGATAGGTGCACTTTGCGCCTGGATCCGATTGCATGGCCATAGATTTCAAGTCGTCATTCAAGATATCTGCTACTTGAGGATCGTTTCTTCTGTGAAGAACGTCGACCTTGGATAGTCTAGCGCGGACAATGTTGTTGATGTTTCCTGTCATTTCCGCGAGACGAATGAGCTCGTCCACAAGCGATTCCGCTTGATCGAACAATCCGGCCTTCTTATAGGCAAGAATGACTGACTGTAGCAGGGCATACTGGGATGGAACATCATTGACGCGTTTGCTGCTCTCAATTGCCTTCGTTATTAACTCAATGGCATCAAGAGCCCGATTACCCAGAATTGCCGCTGCAGCTACTCCAATGACGCGAGGGTAGAAGGGATGGTCCGGAAACTCACCAAGAAGATCAACTGCCGTTAAAATATGCTGATTGTGAAGAAACTCGTGGCCATTCGTTAAGTGTATCATAGCCAATCTGTGGTGGACCATGGCTTGTTCCAAGGGCCTGGATTCCTCAGGAAATAGGCGCAAGGATTCTTCGGCATGCGAAATCGCCTCGTCAATGTGCCCTTGAGTTCGATAGTGGTCAATGAGAACTAAACTAGCATGAGCCTTCAGGAGTACTGGAGCGTCAAATGGAACCGGGAGAGTTCCAACAAATTCTTCGATGTCGCCCTTTCCTCGAATGCGAAGAGTAACAACGTATCGCAGAATGGATTGAAGAACTCGAGTATGTGCTTCGTTTGACACATAGATGGATCGAATACGATCCAGACAATCGTCAAGATCACGTCTTTCAAGACTTTGATAGAAAGCCAGCGCTTCAGGCTGGAGTCCGATGCTGGCATAATTGCCAGTGTAAAGCGGTAGAAGAATGTTCATGGTCGAAAAATACCGGATTCAGGTGATGTGTTGTGTCTGCTCGGCGATCACATTCGCAGCCTAAAGGAAATGTGGGACACCACCAATACGAAGAGGATGGACATGGCAGCTTTGTTTACGGAGGAAATCATGGCAGCCTCGGCTACGGTCTGGACGATGGATGTTTCTGGAACGACCGTGGGACCGCGAAGCCCTTCTATTCCTATCACATTAGTACAAGGAACACGCATTCTCGTCTTTGAGAAGCGATACGATTCCTACCGGCAATGTTGGTTGGTCGATCCTGGCTGTCTGATACTTCTTGCTAACTCGACAGGCATTCGTTTGATGGAGACTCAATCTGAGGTCCTGCTGTCGTAACGTCCAATATCCCCTGATCAGGGGATGTTTTACATAGTATTCGTGCCACAAATTGCAATCCTACCACTGCGGGGGCATTGAACCGTCGAGAGGCATGATGAGGTTGCTCCGTATTGTGGGGCCCTGCCAGTATTGGTAAGGCCCCGCCATTCGGAAGCTACGGTACGTTGACAACAAGCGCCCGAGCTCCATGTGCCGTAAACATCAGTAGCCCCATGGGGACAGTTCGCAGCATGATCACCGGGGACCACATCGTGGCGGCGTGCTGGCCATCCATGGTATGTACGGATATTGGTTCCGTTATGGGTAAACCGTCGCTGCGGCGGACCGTGGCTACGTCACCTTCCCTGGAAACAACAAGCCGTAGTGTAGGCATTTCCGTTGGCAGTACACCACGACGGACGGGAACAAGACAATGCCCCCTGAACTGTGCCTTTCCAGGAACGCTTGCCACATTCAGGAGATTGCTGGGATTGCATTGAATATTCTGGACAGAAATAGTCGTCGTAGTATCGGGTGTTACCATTGGCAACATGGAAATATCCCAGAACGTCGAAGAAACAGAGTCAAGACGGACGACAAACGGCAGCACGGTGTTCCCCGATACCTCCGCCGAACGCTGATTCGCAGACTGCGGTACAAGATGAATGGATGAATACACCAACTCACCACGAATCTCCCACACTCCCATGCTACGAATTTCTTCAACACTTGGCGTAAGCGTCAAGGATATTGGTTTTGCGTCTGCTGGATAAACATCGAACTCCTGGTTGTTGACGGTTATAGTGGCATCGTAGCGGTCCAACGTAGTCCGAATCACAACACGAATGTCACGATCGCATTGAGAAACGACATTCGACACGATGACTCCCGTGATTTCTGCAGTGATTTGTTCCTTGCCATCAAACGTTACGGGAATACGCGCCGATGATCCCGGTGCTATGATGCTATCAAAGGCTGCAATGGTGACATTGCGTGCCGAGGACCGCAGCTCGCGTATTCGTGCAGGCTGCGAAGCATTGTTGAT
>JALOMA010000219.1 GCA_025455735.1 Candidatus Kapaibacterium sp. | reverse complement strand
ATAAGAACACGGCTGGTGTTCGAATGATGGCTCTGCCGACGGCAACGCGCTGACGTTGCCCACCGGACAACTGTTTTGGCTTACGGGTAAGCACTTCACCAAGGCCAAGGGTGTCCGCCACGGCTGCAACCCGCTCCTTGATGATGGATTTGGATTCCTTGCGGATGGAAAGGGGGAAGGCGAGATTTTCCGCAACAGTGAGGTGGGGATAGAGGGCATAGTTCTGAAAGACCATGCCTACGTCGCGGTCACGTGGAGGGAGATTCGTAACCACGACATCATCGAAGAAAACATCTCCAGACGTTACAGTCTCCAATCCTGCGATCATGCGCAGCAACGTACTCTTACCGGAGCCGCTTGGGCCAACCAGCACAAAGAACTCACCGGGTTCAATACTGAATGAAACATCATTCAGAGGGGTGACGGAATCGTATCGTTTGGAAACGTTACGGAATGTGATGCGTGTCATGGTTGGCAAATCTACGGTAGGTCGATGATGATTGTACCGAGTTGGTTCGTAATATGACCGAGACGATCACACCACTTGAATTCAACCACGACAATTCACCACAACGCACAAGGACCAGGGCATGAGTGTACAGGCACGATTCATCGGACTCCGACTCATGGTGGCGGGAGCACTATGCTGTTGTTTGGTTGCCTGTGGCGACGACGAGCCGACTGCCCCTGAAACACCGTTTTCGACCAAGGCCGGCGACTATCTGTGGCAGGGTGGCATAGGGACGGTATGGGAGTATTCCTTCGAGGAGCGAGCGACGGATACGAACGGTGTGACGACTCAACCGGACCAAATGAGTCGCATCCGAATTACCCTGATTGACACAGGGATAACGAGGAAGGGCGTTGCGGGACTTACCGTCTACGTCCAAGAGGGATTCATTGGCAGTGTTGTGGACGACACGGACACATTGTATTACTCTCGTTCGACAGACAGCGTGTTCGCACACCGGCTGCCACTTCATAGTAGAGACGGGATGGAAGTCGTGCTGGCAGGTCCTCTTACGGTCGGATCGCGATTCCGGCGCTTTCCGACTGCTACCAGCCCTGGTGATACGGCTACGGCAGTAATCAATGCTGTCAATGTTCTTCGGCAAACGCCGGCGGGAACGTTCAGAACGGTTCAAACGGTGTCGACCAACACGTTTGATGTGGGAGATTCGTTTCGTACCATTACCGTTGTAGAGAGGGACGAAACTTCCAGTGCTGTTGGGTGTGGATTGGTGTACGGTTACAGCGAGAGGCTGTTCCTCTATGGCACGGAAGGAACGCCAAAAACAGAGACCAAAACGCGGACCGTCAAGCTGATACGGATAGACCGTAAGCCCTAGGCGTTACAGTCCCGTTGCTTGTAGTTGTTCCACGAGCTGGCGTTGCTCTTCCGTGAGTGTTGACGGCATGCTGATGGAGATGGCAACGTACAGATCGCCAATGTTGGACGAACCATAGACAGGCATTCCTTGGCCTTTCAGTCGAAAGGTACGTCCTGGGTGCGTGCCAGCCGGGATTTTCATGGAAAGGACTCCGCGTGGAGTTGTCACTTGCGTAGTTCCGCCCAAGAGTGCTACGGAGAGAGGCACGGTCTCCGTACAACGGAGATCATTACCATCCCGGCTATATCGTTGACTGGGGGCCACGGTAACTTCCAGTTCTCCGCCTGGCACAGCCAGGCGTTGTCCGGTGGCGATACCGGGTTTGAATGTCACGTCGACGGTCGACTCTCCCATTTTGAGGCGTTTTGTGGCACCCAAGAGAGCTTCTTCGAACGAAATAGTGACGGTATAGGTCTGTTTCGGTTGGCGGCGGGGTCGTTGTTGTCGTTGTTGTTGGCGTTGACCAAAGAGACCACTCAGGAGATCATCGAGGCTGGAGCCCGAGAACATGTCGTTAAATGAAGAACTGCCGGAGCTGGCAAATGCATCCCAGCTTGTATTACCTCCGCGACCACCGCGTGCGCGGAACTGATCATACTGGCTAGACAGAGCGTCATACTTAGCGCGTTTGTCGGAGTCGCTGAGGACTTCGTACGCTTCGCTGATTTTCTTGAAGCGTTCTTCTGCTGCGGGGTTATTGGGATTTGCATCGGGATGGTAGGTACGAGCAAGGGTGCGGAATGCCTTCTTGATCTCCTCGGCGGTGGCCGATCGGGGCAGGCCCAATTCGGCATAGTAGTCGGTATAGTCCATGCGAAGAACTGGAGTACTCAGAACAGATCTGCGAGGCTCTTGTTGAACCAGCGATCGAGGAAAAGGGCGAACAGGACGGTAAAAACGACCACGATAAAGAGCAGGGCACCAAAAACGCGGCCCAACTGTGATCGTGTCGATCGAAGTCCTGCTCGGACGATACCTTCGGTAAGACGTTCCGTGTAGGCAAACAGTGGAACAAACAGTGCAACGACGCACGCCATACCCAAAGCAGTGGCTGTGCCGGGGCGGAATTGTTCAGTTTCGGACAGGACGCGGTCTTCCAGGATACCGGTTAGCAGGTAGCTGACGAGGACGGTTACGGAGAAGACCACGGCACGAGTCACATGGCGCATCATGGAGGCAGGGCCCCTTTCCGGAAGCAGGATGGTTAGAGCAGCAATCGTTCGGCAAAACTCGTGAATTCTTCTCCGGCGATGATCAAGTGATCAAGCACACGAATATCCACGATTCGTCCTGCTTCGACGATCTGGCGCGTTATCGTGATATCTTCCTGGGATGGTTCGGTGTTGCCTGACGGATGATTGTGAACGAGGATGACGGCTGCGGCGGATTCAGCGATGGCGATGCGAAAGACCTCGCGTGGGTGAACGATACATGCATTCAGGGACCCCATTCCGATGCACACTGTGCGGATGAGGTGGTTGGCACTAGAAAGGAGCAGCACATGGAATGACTCTTGGCGTAGATGGCGCAGGCGAGGGCGCATGAGGCCGGCCAGTTGGCTTGGAGAGGACACAGCGGTACGGGTGGCAAAAGGTTCCGCTTGAATGCGGTGAGCCAGTTCCATGGCAGCGCAGATGGTGGCAGCTTTCGCGGGTCCCATGCCGGGGACGAGGCGTAGTTCGGACACATCCCGGGCAGCGAGGTCCGTCAGGGACGACGTAGACGCAAGGACATCGCGAGCAATGTGTTCAGCAGTGCGTCCTGGAGTACCGTGTCCAATCAGTAGGGCAAGCAATTCCGTGGTGGAGAGGGCGGAGGGGCCATGATGAAGAAGGCGTTCGCGGGGGCGATCTGTCGGTGGCATGAACAGTCAGAGCATGGATGGCATAGGAGAATCGGACGTCGATTCGGCTACCCATGACGTATAGCTTGCCGAGGCAAACGTGACGCTATGGCACAGAACTTCTGGCACATCATACGGATGACTGTCGATAATTGCCTGCATAACTGCAGGCGCTAGGGAAAGGCGTGTTTTGACAATCAACGGCACTTCTGTATCAGCATGGCGGGTGTTGTTCCATGAATACACGGCTGTTATTGACGGCAGAATATGGCAGCATGCTACGAGGCGTTGATCCAGAAGGAAGGCCGCCAGGGTTTCCGCTGCCAACACGGACGGCAGGGTGGTTTTGATTTCGCACAGGTCGGGTGCTGTGGAGATGGTGGATTTTGACATTTTTGCAGCCCCAAAGTATAACGGATCTGCAAGCTATGATTGAGATACTCATCTTCCACCTACACATCGTGGCTGCGGCCTATGCCTATGTGTACCGGTGGCAGAGTGACGGCATCAAGGGTGGTCTGCTTGCCGTGTCCATTTGTGCACTCGTCTTCGTCATCGGTTGGTCACTGACGGGTGCGATTGCGCGGCTCATCATGCCTGGTCCTTTTGCTGCTGGTGAGCTTTTTACTGCGGACACATTATCGCTTGTCTTGCTTCTTGGACTGGAGGTACCGTTCTTCGTTGTTTTCTTTGTGCGGAGCCAACGGGCAAAGTTTGGTGGAAACGAATCGAGCGGCATCTAATTTTTTTTCGCCCCCTGAAACTTTTTCCACCAGAACACTTGCACAGAATCCAAAACCCCCTTATGTTTGTGGCCCCTTCGGCGCGCACATGAGTGCAAAGCACGGGGGCCACCGAGCCTCGGTTGGGTGGAAATCGGGTGTTCTTTGACAACGGGAAACAGCCTAAAAGAAAAAACA
>JALOMA010000043.1 GCA_025455735.1 Candidatus Kapaibacterium sp. | reverse complement strand
GTAGTCGCAGAGGAAATCGTCCTCATAACAAAGGTCAACGCATACCCACTGGGATGCATTCCACAATACGATTGCTCCAGACCCCCGCACAAGAAACGTCAAGGAGGATTCCAGACGATGGGACTCCTTAATGACCGTTTCCTTTGGGACGTCGATGCACGTGCCAGCCGCCGCAAGGTTAACCCATACATCCTCCGGAACCTGCATTTCCTTGCCCAGCGTCATGGCCAAGCGTTCAGCAAGCGTCACGATTTCCTCGTCTCCTATTCTTGAACAACAACAAATGTCGTCGTCGACAATTCGGGTATCGAAACCGAATAGACGCCCTTGGCAAGGTCATGCATCGATACAGCACATCGAGCGACACATGGCAAGTCGACGACTTTGACCAACCTACCACGGAGATCATAAAACCGAGCAACCATTGTCCTGTCATATACCAAACGATCGACTCTGACTTCGTTACCAATCTGCTGCACCGTCACCCTCGGAATCTCCGTTTCACGAGCAGACGTCGGACGCACATCACCAACGAATTCCGGCGAATGAACTTCGCACTCAGCGATGTCTGCCCATCCAAGTGCCGTGGAATGGATCACAATGCGCACAAACCTGACGGTATCCATCGATACTGGAAACACATCGATCCCTTGCGTCACACGAACATTCTCAGAAAGCTGCGCAAAGGTGGTTCCATCACGTGACGTCTCGACGGAGATACGTTGTGGCCATGCAAAGCCCCATACCAACCGAATGGTACTCACGATGGTCTGGCGCTGGAGATCAATCACAAGCACCGATGAATCCTGGCCAAAACCGCTGGACCATGCAGTGGAGACGTCCTTGTCCACGGCAAAGTCCCCTCGTGTGGTTTCGTTCAAGACGGATGACACATTGACTGGCTTTCCGAAGGACATACTTACATGTGGACGGCGAATGCGGTCAACAGTAATCGGGATGTTATCGGGTCGTATCTCACCGCCCAGGGCCTCAAATTCTTCGGTCGTCATGATGTGCAATCGTGGCAGCATAGCGCCAAGATGCCCACCGTGCCAGTTCTCGCCAATCAACGCCGAGTCATATCCCGGGACGGACCTATCCGTGCGCTCCCACGGAAGTTGCCGTTCGTGTGGATTGGGTGATGATGACCAGTCATCCGATACCGATACCCAGCGTAGCAGCAGTCCTAGATCACCCGTTGGTCCCCACTCAACTGGGGTAACGCCAACATTGCGCCTAGCATTTGATGGCATGTCTCCGTTGCGGGCATAGACGATCATGTATCGTCGTAGACTGTCCACGACAACGTCTTCATCGACAAGGGCGTTAACGCACCCACTCACCGTTGGGGCAAGGGGTTCATAGTCATAACCGCAAATGGACCAGTACCGAACCTGTGCGGAGCGCATAATCGAAGCGCCATCCCGAGTTTGCGGGATGGTGGGAAGGATGCCAGTAAGGACGGCAACGTGCCCGGGTTTTAGGTACACCGAGCGGCCGAGGTAGGTGGCATAGTTATTCGTGGTAGCATGGGGTTCATAATTTCCTGGAGGCGGCATGTCGTGACCTCGCCCACTCACGCCTTTATCAACAGCCCGAACCTTCGCCAGCGAGTCGGGATGGAGCCAGTTGTTCACCATGCACGCCCCAACCAACATGCTACGCAGAATGCCCCACGACTTTGCCCACCCCAGGCCCATGGAGAAGACGTCGGGTTGTGTATTCAACGTTGTGCGGGCAGGATGTGTTGTGTTGACACGGGTGCGAAAGGTAGATGCATCACTTTCGATTTGATACCGTCGACCATCCGGTGCTTCCCAGTACACGGTTGGCAAGGCAACTCCACCCAAACTATCCACCGTCTCGTCGGGCAAGTAGATACGCACCCACAATGCACCGTAGTTCCACTCTCCACCGCCTGGAATCGTATCTCCCTTGAAGTCAACGACTCCCCACGATCCACCATATGTGATGAGCGATGCTCTTCGCGTGTTTCCGCTTCCTCGGTACGGTGGGATGAAGGCCGTACCGTTCTCGCGAACGGGATCACCGGCAGTCATCTCGAAAACCATACGGTACCGGCGGTTTTCGGCGTCCCTGTTCGCGCCAACGAGGAAGGGATTGATGGAGCCACTATCAGGCTTGATATCAATATCCACGATGCTTACTTCCGCCGACCCATACACACGTTGCGCATAATAGTTCTTGCCATCCAGCGGGGGTGACATTTGCATCGAAAAGAACCGGCAATGCGGGAAATCACCTTCGACAACAAGCTTGTGACCAAAAGGCGCAATAGGTGTACGAAGGAAGAGATATGTCACATGAGGGTCTGGAATGGAATTATAAATCCGCTGATGATCTATCGGCTTTGCCGAACGTACCTCCCATAGGTCATCCGGCGAGAGTGTCCCATTGCCTACCACTCGAAAGTCTTTCCCGTCGGTGATTCCATCCGGGAGCAAAGAATCGGGAATTTCACCCGGTCCTGTTCCGTTCAAGAATGCCATGATGTGCCTATCCAAGCCATCGCTGATGTGCTGTCCTTCGGCCATCACGCTATCAATGGCACGCCACGGATACGTTGGCGGGTGAGGGATGCATGCCGACAGACAGAAGGTTAGCAGGCATAGAATCGAGGCGAAGTTGACCATGATGCGTCCGTCCAAGAATACAATGGGCGGAACTTATCACGGAGCCGCCTTGACATAGGTCAAGAGACTATTTTAACCTACTTCGGATGCGGGACAACGTCTCCGGGGCAATGGCAAGGAACGAGGCAACGTCAACAAGTGGTAATACCTTTGCTGCCTCAGCGTATCGCTCTCCGAAAGATGCATACCGGTCCTCGGCAGAAAGGAATTGCATGTCCATGTTGCGCCTCATATGGCGCAATAGATAATCCTGGAGTGACTTTCTACCAATACGTTCCCATACGTGTGACTCGGCATACATGGACTCCACGTCGTCATGGCTCATGGAGTAAACAACACCATCCGTAACGGCAACGATTCTACTGATGGCCATCGTACGGGAGAAGTATCCGTAGATCTCACACACCAGGTCGCCTGGTTGTGATATCCAAATGACTCCTTCATGACCCGGTACCATTGCCTTATGAATGGTGCAGCCTTCCACGAGCAGGTACATCGTGTCGGCCGCTGTCCCTTCGCGCTGAAGTACATCACCCTTCCGGAACGTCTCCCGTGTTGCTCTCCGCGCAAATGCCTCGAAGTCGGCCGTGTCCATGGAAGCCATGAAACCAAACGTCCGCTGAAGGACATGTTCTATTGACTCCGCCATAGGGTATGGTCTCAATTGTTTGGACCAATCTAGCACCAACGTAGCAAGTTTCCTTTGGGCACCGTGGAAGGGCCTCTGCCTCCGTACCTTTGTACCATGACGTTGTTCTCCTGTACCGGGCTCTCCAAAGCCTATTTTGAAAAAGTGCTGTTCGATGATATCGCCTTTGGTATCGAGCAAGGCGAACGTGTGGGTGTCATTGGCAGGAATGGCGCGGGTAAGAGCTCCTTACTACGCATTGTTGCCGGCCTTGACGAAGCCGACGCCGGCACCATTGCCCGTAACCGGGATGTGCGCTTTGAATATCTTACGCAGATGCCTCTGTTCGACATCGACCAAACACCCCTGGATGCCGTTGTGGAAGCATACGATCAACGCCACGGACACCTGGAGGAGTGGGAGCTCGAAGTACGCGCCAAACGATATCTGGGTAAACTCGGCATTCACGATGTGTTCACGAACGTTCGTACGATGTCAGGCGGACAACGCAAGCGCGTAGCGCTTGCCCGAGCATTGATGGCCGAACCGGATCTCCTCATCCTTGACGAACCAACCAATCATCTGGATGCCGACAGTGTCCAATGGCTTCAAGATGAACTTGCATCGTCTCCACGCGCACTCTTCCTTGTTACGCACGACCGCTACTTCCTCGATGCCGTCTGCAACCGCATCATCGAGATCGATCAACACAAGCTCTTTACATACGACGGTTCCTACGAAACGTACCTCGAACGCAAGGAGGCTCTGTTAGCCGTTCAAGATGCCACGGCTACACACCTCCGCAATAAACTCCGTTCCGAACTCGCTTGGCTTTCGAAAGGGGCCAAGGCCCGACGAACGAAACAAAAGAGCCGAATCGACTGGATTGCGAAAATGCAAGCGGAGCCAGAGAAGACGGAACGCCGTGACATCGATATCGAGCTTGGCCACAGATTCCTTGGCGGACGCATCATTGACGCAGAAACCATTAGTGCCGAGGCTGGCGGCCGAGTCCTCTTCCGCAATGTGACCTGGCGCGCAAAACCAGGCGATCGGATTGGCATCATTGGTCCTAATGGCGCTGGAAAGTCAACTCTTCTGGCTACCCTTGCAGGACGACGTCCGCCTTCTTCAGGCTACGTTTCCATTGGAGATACCGTCAGCCTCGGCTATTTCGAACAAGAAATACGTGACCTCAACGACAATGCGACTGTTCTGGCAAATGTGCGTGACATTGCAGAATACATCGACGTTGGCATAGGACGGGAACGGTACATTACAGCCAAGGAACTTTGTGATCGTTTCGACTTCTCACCGAAACAACAGCACGCCTACGTCCATACGCTCTCTGGCGGCGAACGGCGACGCTTGGGTCTCCTGCGAATATTGATGGGAAATCCCAACGTGTTGTTTCTGGATGAGCCAACGAATGACTTTGATATTGGCACATTGTCGGCACTCGAAGACTATCTCCAATACTTCAAGGGTGTCCTCCTGATTGTATCGCACGATAGAGCATTTCTTGACAAGACAGTCGACACCATTTGGTCCTTCGATGGCGATGGTGTTGTCAAGGAATATCCTGGCAACTACTCTGCCTACCTTGAGCGTATCGAACTGCGATCCAAAGCGGATGCTGCCAAACAAGACGCGCCGAAGGTGCGGGCAACAGCGCCCCTTTCAGAAGAAAAAAAGAAGCTGACGTTCAAGGAGCGGAAGGAATTCGAAGCTCTAGAGTCTGATATTTCGAAAGCGGAAGAACGAAAGCAGGAATTGGAGAATATCTTGAATGGTGGAACTACGGACTATCAGACCATTGCAGCAGCCAGCGAAGAGTATGCAGCTCTGCTTTCTACTCTGGAGATAGCAACAGAACGATGGCTGGAGCTCGCCGAACGGGCTTAGATCCTAGCGAAGGAGCGAAAAGACAGCGTGGTCAACTGCCGAAAGTGCCTTCTGGCCCGCTGTTGAAAGAACAAATTGGTAATTCTTACCAGCCGACGTAACGGTTATGGTCCAACGGGGGTCCGCTGTTAAGGCCAGCAGCTCTGATGTACGAACACCGACAGAAAATCGCGATAGAATGTTATCGCCACTCCGCTCATTAAATAAGAGCTGCCAAGACGTGTTTCGCGCACGCACCGACGCAGTTGCAATTGCGAAGCTGTCAATGTTCTTCAAAAGATCGGACGAAACCACGCTGAAATTCAGCACTGACGTGTCTGGTGCTCCTGCACCATGCCTCATGGTACAGTCAAGGAAGAGTTCGTCGTCATTCACTAAAGACGTAGCGGAAATAGGCTTGATGAAATACTGTTGAAGCCCAGGAGTAATGGCAAACGTCAACAAATAGTCTGAGGCATCAGTATCACTTCCACCAATCGAACGGCACGACACTCCAATCAAAAGACAAAGAAATAGGCATGCGATTCTTGCTGTCATTGATTCGATATCCTTTGACGAGACTTCTCTCCCGTGAACCAAGAGCGCACAAGTGAAGAATCTGGAGACAAATAGCACAACGTAATGGATGGATTGACAAATTCAGTAGGCTGCACTATTGCAGCGAGCGTATCTCCCCTTCGAAACAGCACCGATGTACCGAACTTCGTCGTCGTCGTAGCCAGTACGGTGACAGCCGTGTCTTCGGATAATGCCGTATTCCAGGCGACACCAGAATCCGGAAGCAACACCGAAACATATAAGCGATAGTTGGGCCCAACAATCGTTCTGTAAAGGGGGTTGTCAACTCGCGGAAAGGTGTTGAAAACTGATTCGAATCGTTTGAGTTCACCGGCAGGCAATGGATGTTCAATGGATTCGTTCGAAAACACCATTACGTTCTTTCCAGGCCCCACCGCAATGGACTCGGCGCCCCGAGAACACGCTGTAGCAACCGCAATGGCCGTCGCAAGGAAATACAACATCAATCGCGGATGTAGCATCTGCATTCCAGACAAATGAAACAGGCGTGCCGATGACTACGTCGCCGACACGCCATTGTTCGTAGATTATTCGGTAGTTTATTCGCCAGTAACAATACACTCGTAGGTAGATACCAAGCCAAGTACGTTCGTGTGCTTCAGATCCACAGTGGAAATCTTGGAAATTCCACCATTCTTTGCAGCTGTGCGAATCGAAGCATCGCCACCGAAGAACAGCACACCAAGAAATCCTGTTGCACTTGCTGATCCAACCTTACTACCAGTTGGATTGCCTGTAGCGGCAACGGGCACTGTCAACGAGCAAGACGAGAGCACTGCAGTTAGTGCAAGTGCAACTACCCCAAGCTTAGCTATACGCATACAAACCTCATACACTTTTGTCTACTCGTAAGGCTTTTCGACACCCGCCACCCACACGTTACACTTGTTTATTACGGTTAGGCGGATAAATATAGCAACAACGTGGCATGCGCACAACTGCCAACTACTGAGAGTTGCACTGTTTATAACTTACGATATCCGAAGATTTAACAACGTACCATAAGAGACGTGCCAGCAGTTTGTCTGCTGGCACGTTGATGCTATCTGCGTCTCTTTGACCCTTCAATCGAGAGTCATTCACCAGTAACGATACATTCATACGTCTCGACAATACCAAGGAGGCTTGTGCGCTTGAGATCAACGGTGGAGATCTTCGAGATTCCTCCATTTTTAGCTGCTGTCCGAATAGAGGCGTCACCGCCGAAGTACAGTACGGCGAGGTAGCCAGTAGCACTTGCCGTACCAACCTTGCTTCCAACGGGATTATCCGTTGCAGCAACTGGAAGAGTGAGTGAACAGGAAGACAGCACAGCCGTAGCAATGAGGGCCGTGGCTAGTATGCCAACACGAAGCATGGTATCCTCGTTAGTTTGTATGGTCTACTCATATGGCTTTTCGACATTCGCCACCCCGTGGGCAACGTCATATTCCCACAGTGGTGCGCCAAGTTAGCAGCGGCTACATGCGAGTAGCGTTGCGCATTGATGAGTGTCCACTAGATTCTAACAACCGTTTCCTTTGGGTAAACCTTGCGGTTGTGCATCGTTCAGCAATACTGGTGTTCACGTCCTACCGTTGAATAACGACCATCGTAGAGATGCTGTTTTCACCCATCCGTGCATGTGCTACATAGACGCCTGGTGCCAACGTTTGCGTCGACGTCTGATAGCGTGTTCCATGGCGCATGACAATACAAGACGTACTGCCATCCAAGGAGGTAAGCGTAACGAATTCTGGCAGCCCCCACGATTCATCTGCTGCCTGGAGCTCAAGTGTACAGACGTCCGTTACGGGTTGGGGTATCACGCGCAACGAGGCCCGCGTCCCCTTCCCTTCGTTCACTGCAGACGTCCAAGGACTCCGGCGGTGCAATCCCTGTGAACTCGACACCCAGAGCATACCCTCCGAGTCAAGCGCACATCCACCAAACGTGGCAGTCAATGGAAGATCTTCAATGGCCTGGAATTGCAGTCCAATTCCACGTGAAATGAAGATGCCCGTTGGCGTGCTGATGGCCAGCGCGTTCGTACCCAAAAAGCTTATCGACCATTGATGGTCCACGGCTTGCCGACGTTGTTCTTCGTCGGCTTCATCGACGTAGAATTCCGTCCATGTCATTCCCCCATCAGGTGAACGGTACAACCGTGCCGAACCATAACGCCCCATGGGATTCGCTGGCTGTGTATAGGCGGCATCAAAAACCATGGATGTTGCCCAACAATACAGTGCACCGTCGGGCCCTGTGGTGAGGTTCTCCACCCATTCCTCCTGCCGTGGCAGCGCCCGTTGGCTCCACGTGGCCCCACCATCGGTGGACATAACGATACCGCCACGACGGTATCGAAAGCCATCAAGTACGGACGATCCAATGCCATAACCACGGCCAGCTACGATGATGGTATCGGCAGCGCGGAACACGAGGGACGAGATCACGACGGCGGAGTCTCGCAAGACATCGGGATATGGGATGGTATCCCACACTGTGCCATTCAGCCGTGCGATGACGTTGCCGGCAATGACAAGTCGGCCAGCAGCATCCTTCGTACCGCACGTAATAACGGGTGCTTGAGTGACATTGCTCAGCATCGGCAATGTGTCGGTTCTGCCCGACGTTCTTGCAAGCCTTGGCACCGTGGTAGGAACCATCCATGTGCTGTCATCAATAACGAACATCGACGCTCGCGTTCGCAACTGCTCGAGGAAGTTGATGGAACCGACTTGTGGAACTGTCTGAGAATGCACCATGGGCAACAGGTGCAAGGAATCAAGAACATACTGCTCACCGGTCGTTCCTAGCGTGACGGCTGTCTTCCCACAGGCAACAACCTGCCGGAGATACTGCTGCTCGCGAAGACTGCCGTCGTCATCACCCAAGCGAAGAGCAGGGCGGGTGATTCCCGAAGTCCATGACGTGTAGTGGGGGCCACGACTTAGATAGCCAGATTCGTTGACATCTTCAGGCACGGCCCGTAGGCCACGACGAATGGCCACGACGTTCCCATGTACCGTCGAAACATCCACTATTGTAACGGTCCGTCGGATTCCTCGTCCGATCTCATAGACGGCACGAATGACGTCGGGCGTACGCGGGCGTATCGACTCAACAGACCTCAGCCGGCCGGATATTCTATCGTTATCGAACAGCCTCAATCGCAGCGTCGTGCCGTTGTATTCAACGGCACGACCGGAATCGAGAATAAATAGTGCCGTCCCAACCTGCGTAGCGAAGAGCCAATGGCCGTTCGGGTACACGTGACGTCTGGGATCAATGAGAGTACCATTTTCAGCTTCGAGCGGTGGAACAACTTCCCATGGTGCCGAAGGAGACGGACGAACAACCAGATTGAGTTCGTCGCCTGCGCTACACCGGATGGCCATCGCAGAGCCATTACCCAGTTCTGCAATATGGCACACCGTTGGGTCAAGGTCCGGTGCTCGCACGTATTGTCGTGCGGCGGTGTCGACCTTCCACCACTCCGCCGGGTTTGACCGATGGACAAACACACCACGCTGGCCGATCATGCGAGCAGTTCGAAGCGAAAGACCATCAGGCGGATCGACCATGCCGTACCACGTATTGCCGGTATCGAAGCTATAGGCGTTACCTAGTCGCATGGAGGTGTTGTCGAGCACCGTCATGTCACCACTGGCAAATCCACCACCAAAGTTCTGACCTTTGACGTCAACAAGCCGATAGGTTTGGCCTTGGCTGGTCTTTTCAAGGCGGTAGACTCCATATGCACGCAGATCAACGGAGGCACCGGCAAGCAGGATCGTACCCTCGGGAAATCCGAACAGACGTGAACGAGACTCCATACGGTCAAACTCACTGGCCGTGAGCAATGCATCAGTACGCTGACCATTACCGAGGTAGGCGTTCTCGCGTCCCAGCGCAAGAACTGAAGGCAAGGCAATACCACTCGGGCCACGTTCAACAAACAAAGAAGTCAGTTGCCCCATGGCGATATCATAGTGCGATAGCCAACGCCAGTCCTGAGCCGCAGCGTCAACGGCATGGAGCACAAAAAGAACACAGAATGCCGAACAAACTTTTACTCTCATGCTATCTCCCGGGCTCATCCCATTCATCCCTTTCAGTTCATCACACGACAACGCCTCGATGCGTTTTCCTTGCGCAAACATACAGCTTGGCGTCACCGCCAAGATCTGCACTATACTCTACAAAAAGTGGGGTGGGATCGTACACATCCAACGTCAAGGAACGTGTGCGCCGCAACACGGTATGGCCCACCACGCAGTTCCCAAACATGCGTTTCACTCCCCCCATGAGCGCCCGGATGGCGACTTGCTTTCCATACGGCCGTTGTACGATATTTGCATCGATCAAACGTCGTTGTACACCTACGGCATCCATCAGAAGGCAGCACCTATGAGCACAACCGTCACCGTTTCCCCCAAGTATCAGATTGTGATACCACAGGAAGTGCGAGAGGCGATGAAGATAAAGCCTGGCCAGAGGGTGATGTTTATGGAATGGCGCGGCGCTTTTGTCTTGGTACCGGTGCTGGATCCCGACGAGGCATTCGGTATGTTCAAGGGGCACGATCTGCATATCGAACGCGAGAAAGAGGAGTACGACTAATGGAGTCTCGCATCGTCATGGACTCTTCCGTATGGGTTGAGTTCTACATGGGTAACCCAGCCATTAAGAAGCTTGTCATCGAGCACTTGCGAAACCGTATGGTAGTCGTTCCTAGTATCTGTTTGTACGAAGTATCCCTTGCGGTTGAACGACGAATTGGCGAGGACATGGTCAAGGTGGCCGTCGCCAATATGCAGGAGCAAATTGTTGATGATCTAACGGCCAGTCGTGCAACGGCAGCTGCACAGATTCGCAATGAACGGAAGCTCGCCATGGCAGACTCTCTCGTCTATGCTGCGACGTTGGCACATGGTGCAACCCTTCTTACGCAGGACCGAGACTTCGAAGGCCTTCCGAACGTGCGCTACATCAAGGGTTCATTCTGACCATCGAACGTCATTCTTCTTTGATTCCAAAAACCTTGTATCACTTCATATCCAACAGCCTGACATGACACAAGATCTCGACATGATACGCCGATTCTACGGCGTGCTTCCAGGCAAGGTTGAAGCGGCTCGTTCCATCGTAGGACGTCCGCTGACCTTGACAGAGAAAATCCTCTACTCCCACATGACGGAGATGCCGGCTGCACCGCATCCCCGTGGGAATGCCTACGTGGATTTCCATCCAGACCGTGTTGCAATGCAGGACGCAACGGCCCAGATGGCCTTGCTGCAATTCATGAGCGCTGGCATTCCAAAGGTTGCTGTTCCTTCAACGGTACACTGCGACCACCTGATTCGCGCTGAACGCGGAGCCAAAACGGATCTCGATACGTCACTCGTAGAGAATCAGGAAGTATTCGGCTTTCTTGCTTCCGTCTCTCGGAAATACGGCATCGGATTCTGGAAACCCGGCGCCGGCATCATCCATCAGGTCGTCCTTGAAAATTATGCCTTCCCTGGTGGCATGATGATCGGCACCGACTCCCACACGCCGAATGCTGGCGGGCTGGGAATGGTAGCCATCGGCGTTGGCGGAGCCGATGCCGTGGACGTTATGGCGGGGATGCCTTGGGAACTCCAGATGCCCAAACTAATTGGCGTAAAGCTCACGGGTAAGATGAACGGCTGGACCTCTCCCAAAGACGTCATCCTGAAACTTGCCGGCATCCTCACTGTCAAGGGTGGAACTGGTGCCATTGTGGAGTACTTCGGTGAAGGAACGGCCTCGTTCTCCGCAACAGGGAAGGGCACAATCTGTAACATGGGCGCTGAAATCGGCGCCACAACGTCCATCTTCCCATACGATGAATCCATGGCGCGCTACCTTCGCGCTACCGATCGCAATGATGTTGCCGAATTGGCGACGGCCGTAGCCGAACACCTCCGTGCCGACGAAGGCTCCGAAGCCTATTATGATCAGGTCATCCACATCGATCTCGATGCACTGGAGCCCCATATCAATGGTCCGTTTACCCCTGACCGCGCCATGGAACTATCGGCCTTCGTCCAAGCCGTCAAGGACAACAACTGGCCAGAAGAACTGCGCGTTGGTTTGATCGGCTCATGCACCAACTCCTCGTATGAGGACATGTCACGCGTTGCCGCCATTGCCGACGCTGCCGTGGCAGCGGGGCTTAAGGCAAAGTCCGAGTTCACCGTTACACCAGGATCGGAACAAGTACGGGCAACAATTGAACGGGATGGTATCCTCGCAAGTTTGGAGAGCATCGGTGCTACCGTCCTTGCCAATGCCTGCGGACCATGTATTGGCCAATGGAAGCGCCACGACGTGCAACCTGGCGATCGCAACTCCATTATCACGTCGTTCAACCGCAACTTCACTGGGCGAAACGACGGTATCAAAGAAACGCATGCCTTCGTTGCTTCTCCCGAAACAGTAACAGGTTTCGTTCTCGCCGGAAAACTCACCCATAACTTCATCAAAGAGCCTATCGACGGCGTCCTGCTGCAGCCACCGGTTGGCAAGGAACTTCCCGATGGAGGCTTTGTACCCGATCCTGACGGCTTCGTTCCTCCCGCAGCAGATGGGACTCACGTTACCGTGGATATCGACCCCAACTCGAACCGGCTGCAAAAGCTTGATCCCTTTGCCGCCCCACGCGTCGAAGAGTATCGCAACATGCCCCTATTGATGAAGGTCAAGGGCAAGTGTACCACGGACCACATTTCCATGGCCGGCCCTTGGTTACGGTTCCGTGGTCACCTGGACAACATCTCCAACAACATGTTCATCGGTGCCATTAACTACGTCAACGATACGGCCAACAGTATCAAGAACACGTTCACTGGAGAGTATGCAGAAGTACCAGCAACAGCGCGAGATTACAAAGCCCGCGGTGTTTCGTGGGTCGTCGTGGGTGACGAGAACTACGGTGAAGGCAGCTCGCGTGAACATGCAGCCATGGAACCCCGCTTCCTGGGCGGCAAGGCCATTATCACCAAGAGCTTCGCCCGGATTCATGAGACCAACCTCAAAAAACAGGGCATGCTGCCTTTGACATTCGTCAATCCTGCAGACTATGACCGCATTCGTGAAGATGACCGGATTTCCATCGATATCGAAGCGCTGGCTCCTGGTAAAACACTTGACGTTACCATTACTCATGCCGATGGCACAAATGAGACCATCACTCTCAAGCACACATTCAATGAACAGCAACTTGGCTGGTTCAAAGCCGGTAGCGCTCTGAATTTGATTGCTGGCCGGTAGTTCAACATCCTCCGCTTGAACACTATTCGGCCCACTGCATGCTTGCAGTGGGCCTTTTTTATACAGCGTATATGACACCAAATAATCAATGGATTCCCTAACTGTTGTCCATGGATTTCCGCATCAAGAACGCGCTGCCGTGGCTGAGTTATATGACGAAGCCTTTGGACAAAAACTCGGCCTGGCGATTCCCAATGCGAACAAGCGGCGCGCCCTACTTGAACGCCATTGTATTCCTTGCTGCGCCTTTGTAGCCTATCGCGATGCACGGATTGTCGGCATTGCTGGCTTTCAAACCGGTCAATCAGGTTTCGTAGCAAGCATTGGCATAAAACACATTGCCCACGCCGTTGGCTGGTGCCACGTGCCAAGGGCACTCATGTTTCTAAGCCTCTTTCATCGGTCTCCTAAACCGCAGGAACTGCTCATGGATGGAATTTGTGTTCATTCCTCTGAGCGTGGTTCAGGTATTGGAACCCTGCTTCTCCAATCCGTCGTAGAGCACGCACGAAACCTTGGTTGTACTTCCGTTCGTTTGGACGTGATTGATACTAACCCTCGTGCACGCATGCTCTACGAACGATTTGGTTTCCGCGAAACAAAACGTCATTCGTTTTCGGCTTTACAGCCGTTATTAGGCTTCGGTGGTTCATCCACACTCCATTTTCGGATAGGGGCCGTGGCTCCAGGAGGTCCACAATATGACTGATCAACGCCCATCTCATCGCGAAAGCCGCCCTGGTGTACGCCAACGGCTTGAACACATTGCCGAACACCAATGGAAAAACCTCATTGCCGTTCTCGAAGATCCCAATGACATCCGCAATATTGGAAGTGTCATTCGTAACGTCAATGCATTGGGTATCGGACAACTCTATGTTATCTCCGATCGGACCTTTGTGCCCGACACGATAGAGGAAATGCGTAGTCGAAACTCCTATCACTTTTTCTCTGCAGCTGCAATTCACTGGACAAACGTCCGCGTTTTTCGATCAACCCAACATTGTTTTTCCGAATTGGACTCCCTGGGTTTTACATCTGTCGTAACATCTCCCGCTGCCATAGGAAAAAACCACTGCCTTCTTGACAACTTTGATGCCACGATGTTTCCCAAAATCGCGGTCTGGTTCGGGAACGAAGGTCGCGGTATAAGCACACGAGCGCTTGACGGAAGCCACATCTGCATCAGCATCCCCAATAATGGCATGGTTGAAAGTCTCAATGTAGCGGTGTCATCGGGCATAGTGTTGCATGAAATAACGCGCCAGCTTCGGCATCAACGAAGCCTCCGAGTGGGGACTACATCGTCACCAGAATAACGCTTGCAAGGGCACCGTGCTAGAGCGGTGTCCCCAATAGTGCCTCGTTTTCAGCGATATGGATGCCCTGATCCGCCGCGTTTACCTTCGCAGCAAGGTATGCAGCAACGCGATTGCTTTCAACGGCGCGATAGCGCCGCGGGACGATAGCGCTCAGCGAACGCATGAAAAAGGCGCCGAGGCGCTCACCCAATCGGAATTCCTTTCGGTCTCCAAGCAGGAGTGACGGTCGTACGATCGTCACTTGTGGAAATCCAAGAGCTACAACGCTGGCCTCCAAAGCAGCCTTCACCTTGGCGTAAAATACTGTTGATGTTGGGCTCACGCCCATTGAACTCACAAGCATGGCGTGATGTGCTCCAGCGGCACGGCACATCCGGAAAACCATTTCGGGCAGGTCATGATCGATACGCTGGAATTCTTCCCTGCTACCCGCTTTTTTAATCGTTGTGCCAAGGGCACAGATCACCACGGATACACGGAGAAATTCCTCATCGCCAGTCAGTACTTCCAACGGTTGTACAATGGGACGCAATCGGATGTC
>JALOMA010000042.1 GCA_025455735.1 Candidatus Kapaibacterium sp. | reverse complement strand
TTCGAGGGTTACCTCGATGAGTTTCAAGTATTCTCTCGTGCCCTGGATGGAGCCGTTATCAAGAACTGGATGAACCGCAAGATGACGCCCAATCATCCAGCATTCAACCAGCTCGAAGTGTACATCGATGCGGAGTCCGGTAATGACCCGTTCCGCGTCGTGGATGCTGGTCCGAATAACCTTCGGCTGACGGCGTCGGGCCTGCCAACACGCCGCCAGGTTCGACTTGGCAGACTTGGCTACCTGACGTCACAAACTGCAGCACGCCCCACCATGGGCTTCGAAATGGGATCAGCAAGTATCTCACCCTTGAATGCCTTCATCGAACTTGAAGAAACTGGCAAGCAAGAATCCGTAGTGCTCTTCGAGCGTCCCGTGCAACCACGCGTGTATGCCGTCAATGCTCCAGATCTGCCAGGAGTTCCTACCGATACGGTTACGGTCTATGCTGCGGGGCAAATCTCGAAGCTTGAAGAAAACGACCTCGAAGTTGCTCCCTATACGGTCCCTGCCACAGCCGTCTATCGCAAGGTAGTAAGGCCATATTTCAGCCCCGTCGTGGTGTTCGAGATTGGCCGGTACATAACGCCCTATGGTATTGGCCTAGACCTTGGACCCAAGGGCTTCAAGTGGGTCTATGACGTTACGGACTATGCCCCACTGCTGCGCAACAACGTCACGCTGTCATCCGGGAATCAACAGGAGCTCATCGACCTCACATTCAAGTTCATCACGGGCACGCCACCGCGGGACGTCAAGCAGATCGATCAGGTCATCAATAATCGTGATGCATCGTATGCCGAAATGGCAGCTGGACGGCTCTTCACGCCGGAGGACATTCCTCTCTCGGCCGAGGCCACGACATGGCGCGTCAAAACACGCACAACGGGCCACCGGTTTGGCGAGCCCAGCAACTGTGCGGAGTTCTGCCAACGATTGCACAACGTCTCTGTAAACGGCACCAAACGCTTCGAATGGTTGCTTTGGAACGAGTGTGGTAACAACCCCGTGTATCCGCAGGGGGGTACGTGGCAGCTTGATCGCGCAGGCTGGTGTCCGGGTGCTCCTGTGGACGTCTATGACTGGGAGATTACACCGTTCGTTCGCCCTGGTGATCGCACCGTCAATCTGGACTACGGCGTGGAGTCGGATCAATGGAATGCTTCCCAGGGTGTCTGGGACGTAGCCATGCAACTCTTTGGATATGGGCCCATCAACCATCGCGTAGATGCCTCCGTCAGCGATATCATTGCCCCCACGACGTGGGAGTTCTACTCGCGCCTCAACCCCATTTGCGGAGAGCCCATTATCGTTATCCGCAACAACGGCTCCGATACGCTTCGCTCTGCCACGATAACCTATGGCATCGACGCTACATCAACCGTCGACTATGCGTGGACGGGAAGACTGGCTTTCATGGAGTCCGACACGGTAGTGCTACCACCATTGCCAGCATCCATGACGTCGGGACAGCACACCTTCAAGGTGGAGATTCTTCGCCCCAACGGGACGGTCGACGAGTATGCACAGAACAACAGCATGACGTCGAACCTCGTCATGAGCCCCGCTTATTACCGTGATTTTACGTTGTCCCTTCGCACCAACCGCCAAGCCAGCCAACAAGGTCTGCAATGGGAGCTGCGTAAGGTAGGCGGTACGCGGATTGCCGCTGCCAACAACCTGCGCAGCGAGGCACAATTGGATACAACGCTCCGTCTTGAGGATGGCTGTTATGAGTTCCGTTTCGTAAACCCGTCAGGATACGGTTTGGATCTATGGTTCATACGAGATCAGCTGGGCACGGGCAACCTTGAATTCCGGAGCAGGGGAATTACAACCTTCCGGTTCAATCCAGACTTTGGCACTACGGCATGGCAGCAATTCCGTGTAGCGCCAGCGCCAACCCTCAAGGCAATTGAAGACACGGTGCGGCTTGGCAATGCGGAAATTGGCCAGGAAATCACGGGCGTTGTTCGACTCACGCCCGACGAAGGCGTGCCAGTCAGCATTTCGGCTTTTGCCGTTCAGTCCACCAGAAACGTATTCACAATCAAGAGCTTTTCGAAGGACACAACAGGCGGCCTTGTCCTGCAACCCAATGACACGCTGGATATTGTTGTGGCCTACAAACGCGACAACGCAGGAGCCAACAATGGGTCGCTTCGGGTTCAATCCAACGACCCACGCCGTCCACAATATTCCGTGCGCTTGGTTGCCAGTGCCGGCCAGAATACGTCCGTTGAGGCCGACGTCCCTGCCGACGACTTCGTGCGCGTCATACCGAATCCCGTAACGGCCACGGGCGACGTCGTGCTGACGCTTGGTGACAGGTTTGCTAGCGACGTTACGGTGGAGGTGCACTCACTTCTTGGTACGGCAGTAGCCACGCTGGCGCGTGGGCCCCTTGCTGGTTCGGAGGTCCGACTTCCACTTCCAACGGACCTACCTGCTGGTCTCTACACCGTCGTTGTTCGTGCTGGCAGCCTTGTGCGATCTACCACCTTCGTCATGCAGCGCTAATCATGCCTATCAGTATTCCGAAACGCCTCCTGCGCCCCGTGGCGCAGGAGGCTGTTTTTCGTTCGGCGGATCCTGTGTCCGACCCTCGTTATGGCGACCTCTTTTGTGCGCCCGATGATGTTAGCGACCACCGTCACGTCGTCGTGCTGCTTGGTGTGCCGCAGCACATTGGCGTGGAACGTAATGGGGGCCGCGCTGGGGCTGCTCTTGCACCTGGGGCCATCCGCTGGGCGTTGTCGAAACTGGCTACCGCCGCTACGGTGGAAGCCGTTCGTGGAGGGGCTTTGGCGTTGGTGGATGCTGGGGATATCGACACGGAAGGCAAGACGTTGGAGCAGATCCACGATGAAGTAGGGGACGTTGTAAGCACCGTGATGAAGCAAGGATGTCTTCCAGTCGTCATGGGTGGCGGTCACGATACGGCATGGCCAACGATCCGCGCCATGAATAGCACGCAGCAGCATTGGTGCTGTGTGAATATTGACGCTCATGCCGACGTTCGGCCGCTCCAGGAGGGCAAACGAGCCCATTCGGGATCGCCGTTCTATCAGATGCTCACCACATCGGATTCAACACTGGTACCTACTGGATTCGCGGAAGTAGGCTTGCAGTGGCATTCGGTGAGTGCCCAGCATCTCGATTGGTTGTCAGCCAGGGGGGCTTCGGTGACGATGTTGGATGATTGCCACCGGTTGGGCCCGGAAGGTCTGGCGCACGTCGTGCGGGAGTTCCACCCGCAGGTGCCATTGTACGTGTCACTGGACATGGACTGCTTTGCCAGTGCTTGGGCGCCCGGAGTGAGTGCCCCGGCTAGTGATGGCCTGGCCCCTTTCGATGTATCGGCGATGGTAATGGCGGCAGCGGCGAGTGGGCGGTTGAAGGCACTCGATGTTGTGGAGGTGAATCCGCTGGTTGATGTGGACGGGCGTACCTCGCGGTTGGCTGCCACGATGATTGCCGATGCATTCCGGGGGCTGGTATCAGGGCTTGGGTAGCATTGGCATGTTCAGCGCGAACGTGCTTCCAGCGCCAGGGTCGCTGGCCACGAACATCAATCCCCCCATGCGTTCTGCCTGCATTCTGGCAAGATACAGCCCAACGCCGCGGGCGTCTTCGGAGCGATGGAACGTCTTGTGGAAGCCGAATATCTTGCTCCAATATCGGCCAAGGTCAATGCCCAGTCCATTGTCTTGAACGGTCAGAACAAGTCGGTCCCTGCCTTCCCTTGCGGTAATGCGAATGTGGGGAAGCCGTTCCGCGTCGCGGTATTTGATGCTGTTGCTGAGAAGATTCTGAACGATGCTTTCCAGTAAGGCTCGATTGCCGAAGACGAAGGTCTCGGGCACATCTACGTCAACCGTAACGTGCAGCTGTTGAATGCTGGCAGCAAACAGGTGAAGGACCTTTGACACGACGTCGGAAAGAAGGATAGGCTCCAGGATCAGTTCTTCATCGAATTGCACCTGAAGGGCACCAGCGAGGTCGCCAAGTGTATCGTTCAGGTGGTCGACAACAATACCGAAGTGTTCCATCAGCTGGGCACGTTCGGCATCCGTAGGGTCGTCCTGCAGGAGTTTGATAAGTGCCAGCAGGTTGGCCACGGGTGCACGAAGGTTGTGCGACGTGATATGGGCAAAGTCCAGGAGTTGTTCGTTCTGTTTCTTGAGCTGATCGCTTGTGCGTTGAAGCGACATGTAGGCGCGCTCCAGCCTACGTTCATATTCCCGGCGTTCGCTGATATCCGTCGCGATGGCCAAAAATCCCGTCACCTCTCCCTGTGGTGTTCGCACACCAGTAACGACGAGCTGCACGGGAAACCTACTGCCTCCCTTACGGATGTACGTCCATTCCCTGGATTCAAAGGAGCCCGCCTTGACGCGTTCCGTGAGTACATCGAAGCCTCCGACGTGGCGTCCGAATAAGTCCGTCAGCTCGCGTGATCGAGCCATGATCTCGCTGGTATCGTGGACGAACAGTGCCGACCGTGTTCCAATGACGTCTTCGGCACGATAACCAAGAAGGCGTTCCGCTCCGCGGCTGAACTGGCGAATGGTTCCATGAACATCGGTGACAATGACGGATACCTGCGTGGCAGCGTTGAAGATGCTGCGCAATTCAGCATTTGCTGCGCGCAACTCCTCTTCGGCTTTACGCCTCGCGTTGATGTCCTGGAATACGCCAAAGATGCGATGACGCCCGCCAAGCTCGGGGTCGGGTTGCCCAATGGCGCGCACCCAGAGCTCCGTGCCGGATGCCGTAATGATCTTCGACTCGACGTCGAATGGCCTGTTGAGGAGAATACACTGTTCGGCAGCTTCCTGGATGGCATTGCGGTGGACACCTTCCTTGTAGAAGTTGATCGCCTCGTCAAGGGTTGGCTGATAGTCATGGGCAACGCCGTGGATGGCCCGCGTGACGTCGCTCCAGTTCAGCCGTTGCTCTTCAGGATATACTTCCCAAGCACCAATGCGGGCTACTGAGCTACTCTGCTGCAGGATGTTCTCCATACGCCGTAGCGAAACCTCGCGACGTTTGGCGTTCGTGATGTCCACGGTGTGCATAATCATGCCACCAATGACTCCTGGGGAGCGAAACCACGGCCGACATTCCCAGGACAACCACTGCTCCGTGCCATCGGCACGCACAAACCTGTCTTCGTCCCTGTGGTGGGAATTGCCACGGAGTACATCGCTATGAATGGCCCTCCACTCCGAGCTGATCTCTGGAAAGACGTCGTAATGGCTTCTGCCGATGATGTCTTGATCCGTTAGACCGTAATCGTGATACCAACGGTCGGAGGCGGCAAGGTAGCGAAGGTCCGTGTCCAACATGGCCAACGCCGTTGGCGCAGCACGGATGAACTCCAGATTGCGATTGTTGGACGCCTCCAGTTCGATCTCAGCCTGTTTTCGATCAGTAATGTCCCAGTTCAATCCAACAATCCGAAGCGGTTTCCCATCGGCATCGCATGAGATCTCGGCCCTAGCGCCGATGAAGGCAATCGTTCCATCATTCCGGACAATTCGGTATTCGGCGCTATAGGGTGTGCGGTGCTCCAGTGCCGCACGTAGGGCTTCATCAACGTCTGCAACGTCATCCTTATGGATAAAGGCGCGCCACTCCTGAAAGTCAAGGTTTCGCGCTGAGCGTTCGATGCCAAACAGGCGGTAGAGCTGATCGCTGCAGTGCAGGAGGCCCGTGGTGTAGTCGTATTCGAATACACCAAAACCGCCGATGCGCGAAAGCTCATCAACGTATGCTGGCAGCGATGGTTGGGTACCCTTATCCGTGATCACTCTGCGCCCGTTAGTCATATCCCATCGGCAATCTACGAAGGCTGGCGCTGCCAATGGTAGGGAACGTGCGCGGCCGCGGTGCGGTTGTGGACGCCATGAACATCCACATACCGGCCGACTGGCCCGCCGAAGGGCTGAACCTGCCTAGTCCAACTGTTGGTGGTGCTCTTCGGCATGCTGGCGATAGGAGACCTGTTCTGGTGTCGTTCCTGCGCCACTTTGGCTGTATCTTCTGCCGCGAAATGATCAAGGATCTTCGAAAGGCAGCTTCTACGTTGGAAGGTTTTCCAGCCGTCGTCTTCGTTGCCCAGGGCACAGTAGGCCAGGCCCGACGGGCTTTCGCGCGCTGGTGGCCGAGCGCACGGGTAATCCTGGATAACGACCTTCGCCTCTATCACCACTTTGGCTTGGACCGTGGCACGGTTGGGCAGATGTTTGGTCCGCAGGTTGTTGCCTGTGGCATCCGAGCAGCACTGAAAGGGAACCTCGTTGGAAGGCCCGTTGGTGACCCCTGGGTGATGCCTGGTCTCTTTCTGGTACGCGGCGATTCCGTGGTATGGCGTCATACGTTCGACCACGCTGGCGACCATCCATCCATGGCCGATATCCTACAGGCAGCCGAAGCTCAATGATTTCCCTTGTTGCGTTGCACGGCAATGGCGGCGGCGGCGAACGGTTCGCCCTCCTGGACTCCTATGTTCCTCCGGACATAACCCTCCATTGCCCAACCTTGCCCGGTTTTGGTGGTACCGGTGCGGACAAGGGGCTCGTCACCATGGCCGACTGGGGCCGTGCCGTTCTTCGTTTGGCCGAAGAGCTGCCAGCTCCGCGCGTGCTTTTCGGGCACGGTATTGGGGGGTCGTTTGTTCTCGAAGCACTGCGGCACGATACACGTCATGGCATCGCAGGGGTGGTACTGCTTGCGCCCGTTGGTGCCAACTTGGACAGCCGCCGTTTTCCAGCATTGATGCGCCCCCGAACCATTCGGACGCTTGGCAAACACGTCATCGCATGGCCAATGCTACGTCCGCTGTTTCGCCGCCTACTATTCACCCAGCGTCTTCCTGATGATGTCGAAGACCGGTTTTTCGATGCCTATCCGAGCTGTGCCGTCTTCGAGCAAATGTTTGACCTCATAACAGCTCCCTGGTTTTCCTCCCTGCCGCCCTTTCCGCACCGTAGTGTTATCCTTTGGGGTGGCAAGGAACGTGTCCTAACTGCAGACCAACACACGGCGTTCCGCGCCGTTCTTCCGAATGCCGACGTACAGATTGTTGATCGTTGGGGGCACTTCCCTATGCTTGAACAACCAGAAGACTGTATGGCCGTGCTGGCTTCGGCCGTGCGCAGGGTGGTAGCATGAACCGTCCTCTACTGATACGCCTTGGCTCCGGCCAGAGTGATCGCCCTGGTGTACCATCAAAAGGTGCCCTGTTGGACCGGGCAAAAGCGCTGGGGCTGGCCGTTCCTGACGGCTGTCTGATTCGACATGGTTCAGACGTGCCCTTGGACGGCCTTGCATCAAGGGTTGCTCAATGGTGCGCCGCAGAAAGCATAACCCTGGTTGCCGTACGCAGCTCCTTCAGTACGGAGGACGGCGCCGAACGCTCTGGCGCAGGCCGCTACCATACTGTGCTCTCCGTACCTGCACAGTCCATTCCAGAGCTTGCACGCGCCCTGCAGGACGTCTATGCGTCTTGCACTGAGAAGGCAGAACGCGACGTGATCATCATGGCCATGGTGCCTGCGGTGGTTGCGGGAGTAGCGTTTACGCAAGCCGAATACATGGACGACATCGTAAACGCTACTGCAGGGTTGGCGGACGGCCTCGTTCGTGGCAGTGAAGAAGGCACCTCGTTGGAATTGCCGAAGCTCTATCCTGGGGAATGGCGAACACCCGATGGGCCGGGTCCCGGCGCGATGCGCCGCCTGCAGCGGCTGTTACGCGACGTGCGCAAAAGCATAGGGCAGGATGTGGACGTGGAGTGGGCCGATGATGGACGGCGCTGCTATCTGCTGCAGGTGCGCCCGATTACGGCACCACCCATCCGAAACGATGTATTCACCGTCGCCAACCACAAGGAAATTCTCCCGGATCCACCATCTACGTTGATGGCTTCCCTGATTGTTGACGCAGCGCCGGAGCTGTTTGCCTACTATCGCCGTTGCGATCCATCACTTCCGGCGTCCAGGCTCTTTGTGGAATCCGTCCATGGACGTCCGCTTATCAACCTTTCGCTCCTACTGGATATGATGCGCCATTGGGGCATGCCAACATCGCTGGTGATCGACAACATTGGTGGCGCCACCACGCGCCCATGTGGTGTACATCCACTTCGACTCCTCCGTTCCGTTCCTGCCTTGTGGCGCATCGCCCGGCTGCAACGCCAATCCGTGGCCTCTGCCAACGCTGCACGCCAGTGGTTTCGTCAGCTGGCGGCATCGCCACTGCCCACGCAGCCGTCCCTCGTCGTGGATCTTGCGCGGAGCGTCTACGTGCGTTTGGTGCAAGAGATGACGTCCCTCACAGGGGCCATCAGTGCTCCACTCTCCATTGTGCGCCGAAGTGGAACCCTCCATATCCACGCCAGCCGCCATGAGACCATCGGGACGTCCATGATTCGAGCCCTCCAGCAGGCCGGCAGCAACAGCGCACTTCGCCACGAATGGCTTGAACAGTATGGGCATCGAGGCGTCTTTGAAAGCGACCTTGCCATGCCCAGGTACCGGGAGCGTCCGCCCTTTCTTGATGAGGAAAGGGGCCCTGCCACACAACGCCAGAAGCCCAGCCACACGTTGGCGTCGCTCGGGACGGCGCTGCTGTGGAGACGTGTCAGGCGGTTCATGGACAGCCGAGAGTGGCTCCGCCACGATGCCATGCGCGCTTTCGGTGCTCTTCGCGAGCGTCTGCTTGCAATGGAACAGGAATTGCGGCAGCAGGGACGGTTGGCGGAGGATGCCAGTGTGTTCGATTGGACAATCGACGAGGTACGTGGCTACGACGTTGGCACCGTTCCGAACCCAGAGCTGCTGGCGATGCGCAGAAGCGAACGCCTTGCGTTGAGCCAAGGCCCCCTACCGGATATCGTACGACGATTCGATGTGCCACACATGGAAGAGGGAGCCCTTTGCGGAGTGGTGCTGACGCCCGGTGACGTGGATGGATTGGCATGGGTGCCGAACAGCCCCGAGGACGACATGCCCACCTCCCTGCAGCATGAGACCATCGTACTCGTAGCGCCAGCAATTGAAGCGGGCTGGGCACGTGCGCTGGCACGCGTCCACGCCGTTGTAGTGGAAACAGGTGGAGATTTGTCCCACGGTTCCATCATCGTTCGGGAGATGGGTTTGCCAGGCCTAACGAACGTCCGCGGCGTGATGCAGTCCGTGCAAACAGGGCAGCACATTCGCATTCGCGGCAACACCGTGAGCGTTCGGCCCTAGGTTTGTTTGGGCGCAGTCAGTCGAAAGGCGGCATAGGCTGCCAGAGGGGCTACCAGGACGTCAACGGTGTAGTGAACATGTTGTACGACAACCGCTACGGCCACACCAATGGAAACGCCCACAAGGATGCGGCGGAGAATGGCTGATGGCACCACCATGGCGGCAAGGACAAGAAGCGACGTATGGCCCGAAAAAAAGAGGTCGCGTCCAAGCGGGACGCTACCCCCCGTCAAAAAGCCCACGACGGGGTCGGCGAGGGGAATCATCGCCGGCGGAGGGTCCAGCGGTGTGGCCCACATCATGGTAATACGCAGGCCAATAACGATAGTATATGCTCGTAGCGCCTGCAGAAAACGGTCAGGGTGCGGCAGTAGCGCGGCAACGGTAAGCACAATGGCGCCATAGAGCAGGATAAAGATGGGCCACGTACAATCAATGGGGTTGAAGAGGGCGTGAAGAGGATCGGCAAGAACGACACCAGGCCTTCGTTCCACGGCTCCCAGGAAGCGGCTGTAGGAGACAGACGAAACAGCAAGAACGAGAAGCGTGATCGATACGTCCCAAGGGCGGCTCGTAAGAGCCGTTCTCCACGACGGTATGATTGATCTGAAGGTCCCGGAAGTGTCCATGCACGAAGCTACGAAGCAACGTGCCATCGCCGTGTACGGCCGGCGGCATGCCGGACCTTACACGCTACGCTTCAGCCATCCCAGGTGCGTGTGGTGGAAGCTGTCGCTGTGTTTCAATCCATAGCCCATCATGCGGTCCATTGAACCATGTGCCAACATGATGAACCCCGCCATTTTCAGCGGAAGTGCTGATGGCATCATGGTAATACCAGCGATGATGCCGCCGGCGGCAAGGCACCAGGCCACGGTCTTGTGGTGAAGAATGTTGTAGGTGAACGCACCCACACGTGGGGAGATGACATATCCAAGCATGCCGACGTCCGGCGCAAGAATCAGGGCCGGATACCACCACCACGAACAGTCCAGCGTTAGGAACAGCGCGGAATAGACGAGGAACTCCGTTGCATCTTCCAGGCGAATCACGTTGTGGAGTGTCATATGCATCAACGGTGAGGGGTGGGAGAGGAACCAGCGCATCGCTGTCACTGAAGCGTCGATGCTGCACGCGTCGATGCAGTATCTTTGTGTCCTCCACGACATAACAGCAACGACATGGCAGTACAAGAACCCAACAAAATTATCTTTTCGATGGTGGGCGTAGGCAAGGTCTACAAACCCAATCGTCAAGTCCTTCGCGACATCTACCTGAGCTTTTTCTACGGCGCCAAAATCGGCGTATTGGGTTTGAACGGCGCCGGTAAGTCCACGTTGTTGAAGATCATTGCAGGCCTTGACGACGAATACATGGGCCAGATCACCAAGAACAAGGATGTAACCTTCGGCTACCTTTCGCAGGAGCCCGAGCTGGATCCCAACAAGACGATTCGTGAAGTGGTGGAAGAAGGTGCGGCAGAAGCGGTCCAGCTCCTGCGCGACTACAATGCCATCAGCGAACAGTTTGCCGACCCTGATGCCGACTTTGACGCTCTTCTGGACCGCCAGGCCAAACTCCAGGAGAAAATCGAAGCAATGGGAGCGTGGGACATCGATTCCAAGCTGGAAATGGCCATGGATGCGCTCCGGTGCCCCCCTCCTGACACCCTTGTCTCCGTAATCTCCGGCGGTGAACGCCGCCGTGTGGCCCTCGTACGCTTGCTGTTACAAAAACCCGACGTCCTTCTTCTGGACGAACCAACGAACCACCTTGACGCCGAAAGCGTCGGTTGGCTGGAACAACATCTCGCCAAGTACGAAGGAACCGTCATTGCCGTTACCCACGACAGGTACTTCCTGGACAACGTCGCAGGATGGATTCTGGAGCTGGACAATGGCCATGGAATTCCTTTCGAAGGAAACTATACGTCCTGGCTGGAACAGAAATCTGCCCGACTGGCACTGGAAGAAAAGCAAGAATCCAAACGCCAGAAGGCGCTGAAGGAAGAGCTTGAATGGGTGCGGATGAATCCCAAAGGTCGGCATGCCAAAAGCAAGGCGCGGATATCCGCCTATGAAAAAATGCTCGAGGAGGAATCCGTTAAGCGCAACGAAGAAATGGAAATCTATATTCCACCTGGACCGCGCTTGGGTGATGTTGTCATCGAGGCCAAGGATGTTACCAAGGCGTTCGGCGACAAGCTTCTCTATGAGCACCTGCATTTCTCGTTGCCCCCCGGCGGTATCATCGGAATCATCGGTCCCAACGGGGCCGGTAAGACCACACTGTTTAAGATGATGACAGGACAACTCCAACCGGATGCAGGGAGTTTTCTTGTTGGTGACACCGTGAAGTTGGGATACATTGACCAGAATAGGCCTCTTGACCCCGAAAAGTCCATCTGGGAAGAGATTACAGGTGGGGCCGACGTCGTAACCCTAGGCACTCGGGAGATGAATTCCCGTGCTTATGTGGCACGCTTCAACTTTGCTGGCAGCGATCAACAGAAAAAGGTTACCCAACTTTCTGGCGGAGAACGCAATCGTGTTCACCTGGCCAAGATGCTCAAGGAAGGGGCCAATGTGTTGCTGTTGGACGAACCGACGAATGACCTGGACGTGAACACACTGCGGGCTCTTGAAGAAGCACTACAAACATTTGCGGGATGCGCCGTGGTAATCAGCCACGATCGATGGTTCCTTGATCGCATTGCCACGCATATCCTAGCCTTCGAAGGTGATTCGAACGTGGTTTGGTTCGATGGTAACTACTCGCAGTACGAAGAAGATCGCCGTAAGCGGCTTGGTATCGAAGCGGACAGACCCCATCGGATTTCCTATCGCAAGCTCATGCGCGATTGATCACCACACGAACGAATGCGAGCATTCGTTCTAAGGCCTGGATTTTATAGACGGACTATCACCATGAAGACATTGTTTGCAGTTGCTCTTGCTACCGTCGTGGCCACGTCGGCCTCGGCACAGTATCGCCCTACATCGCCCCAGCCTGGCCCCATGCAAGGGTTGCCACCGAATGCGAAGGTGACAAAGACCACGCAGACCTTCAATTTTGCCCCGCTCAAGCGGGGTTTTGATGTGCCATACGAACGCATCCCGCTGGTGTTGGCAGATATCGACAACTCTGTGAAGTTTGATCCCAAGCCCGCGCCCACGAATAACGGCGTCAAGGCTATCGTTGCGGATGCTGGCAAGGCACTGCCTGCTTTTGGGAAACCCACGAAGATGGACGTCCAAGGCTTCAAGGGTTCTGGCAATGGCGTCATTGTCGCGCTCTACTATAGCAAAAAGCTTCCAACGGATGCCAGGGCAACGCTGAACAAGCTGTTCTTTGGAAAACCAGAGGACAAGAATGCCCCCCAGAACGTGGAGTTCGCCGTTACCGACAACGTCATCGTTATCTGGAACTTCCCACGTCACGAGAACCAAGCCAAAATGGCCAGTCAGCAGAAGTTCTTCGATCTGGTTTCCCAAGTAGCAAGCGAGAAACAGAACAAAAAATGATCCTCGACTCCATCCATTGCCTGCGCCGATATGCCCATGTGATTCCCCATTGGGATGTCCTGGAGCCATTTCTTGCTCGCACCGATCTTGCCACGCTGGAGCCCGGAACGATTGAGCTGATGGATCGTGACGTCTATGTTATTGTGGCCGACGATGCACCCCGGCCCGACAAGCCGTTGCTCGAAGCCCACCGCCGATATATCGACATTCAGCTTGCCGTCGTTGGCGCTTTCGATGTCCACTGGCACCCACTGGCAGCCTGCACAGAGGAGGCCAAGCCGTACGACGAGGTGAACGACTACCTGCTGATGTCCGACAAACCTTCTCAGACCGTAACACTGGTTCCAGGGCTAGCAGCCGTCTTCTTCCCCGACGACGCCCATGCGCCGCAGCCTCCTGCGGTTGCTACAACAAAGATTGTTTGTAAAGTTGCCGTATCTGCTGCTGAAGACGGCATGCATGTTTTCGATGGTCAATCGACGAGACGATGATGATTACCCTTGCCACCTTTACCAATGAACTCGAAGCACAGCTTCTCGAGTCGCAACTGAAAAACGCTGGCGTCGACTATCGTGTCCAGCGCAATGACGCCACTGGAGTCGGATCCAGCGATGGCGTGACCATTCAGGTCTTCGAAGACGACCTGGACTTGGCAAAGGAAATCATGGAGGCGCGAGCCATGGATGATGATGACTTTTCCTTCCCCATGGATACCGACACCGACCTGGACGATTTCCCTGATGTATAGTTGGGCTGCTTACGTCCTGTTGTCTGGATTGCCGACACATAAAAAAACCGAGATACGATCAGCCCGCAGGCACCGTATCTCGGTTTGTTTCTTTTGAAGGGGGCCTTGGCCCCAGTGCAGGTTACATGGCGTTCTTAACGGCGTCGTCCACACTATCGGCAAACTGCGCGAAGTTCTGGCGGAAGAGGTCCACGAGGTGGGCTGCCTGTTTATCGTACGCGGCGGTATCGGGCCATGTATTGCGAGGATTCAGCACGTCTGCCGGTACGTCTGGGCATGACGTTGGAATGCTCAGGCTGAAGAAGCTATCCTTGACGAATTCAACTGAATCCAACGCACCGGTAAGTGCTGCACGAAGCATTGCGCGTGTATGTTTGATCTTCATGCGGCTACCAACGCCGTAGGGGCCACCACTCCAGCCCGTATTGACTAGCCACACTGTTGATCCGTGGGTGTTGATCTTATCACGGAGCAGGTTGGCATACACGGACGGATGGTGAACCATGAAGGGGGCACCAAAGCACGTTGAGAATGTTGCTGAAGGCTCCTTTACGCCAGCCTCTGTGCCGGCAACCTTGGCCGTGTAGCCACTCAGGAAGTGGTACATGGCCTGTTCGGGGGTAAGACGGGCAATCGGCGGCATGACGCCAAAGGCGTCGGCCGTCAGAAAGACGATGTTCTTTGGGTGGCCACCACGATTGTCGGCTGCGATGTTGGGAATATGTTCCCGAGAGTACGAAGCACGTGTGTTTTCAGTGATTTCCTGGGAGTCCAGGTCGATGACGCGTGTATCTTCGTCGATGACAACGTTCTCCAGGATGGTGCCGAAGGTGCGTGTCAGGTTGAAGATGATTGGTTCGGCTTCTGCGTTCAGGTTGATGACCTTGGCATAACAACCACCTTCGTAGTTGAAGACGCCGGCGTTGGACCAGCCATGTTCATCATCGCCAATGAGGGCGCGTTCGGGATCTGTCGAAAGGGTCGTTTTGCCGGTGCCAGAAAGGCCGAAGAACAGTGCTGTGTCGCCAGACGCGCCGATGTTGGCAGAACAGTGCATGGACATGACGCCAAGTTTGGGCATCAGGTAGTTCAGCACGGTAAAGATGGACTTCTTGTTCTCGCCTGCGTACGACGTGCCGCCGATAAGAACGAGTTTTTGTTCGAAGGAGATGATGATGAACACTTCGCTGAGCGTACCGTCAATCTCCGGGATGGCCTTGAATTCGGGAACGGTGATGACCGTAAATCCAGGCGCAAAGGCGCTCACTTCTTCTGGTGTTGGAACGATAAACATGTTCCGAACGAAGAGCGAGTGATACGCATGTTCCTGAATGAAGCGAACGGGCAGAACATACGACGGATCGCTACCAGCGAGCAGGTCCTGAACGTAGACGTCACGCCCTTGCAGATAGGCAAAGACACGTGCTTTCAGGGCGTTGAAACGTTCTGCCGAAAAAGGCTTGTTCACCTTGCCCCACCAAACATCGCCTT
>JALOMA010000041.1 GCA_025455735.1 Candidatus Kapaibacterium sp. | reverse complement strand
ATAATGATGGTTTGACGGATGGGGAAGAGATTATTGACCACCATACGAACCCCCTGCAGGCCGATACCGACAATGACGGTCTCACGGACGGAGCAGAAGTGCTCAGTCACCGTACCAATGCCGCACACCCTGATACGGACAATGACCGTCTTACAGATGGTGATGAAGTCTACCGGTACAAGACGGATCCCAAAAGTGCCGATACGGATAGGGATGGTCTAACGGACGCGGACGAGCTCAGCTGTCGGTACCAGACAAATCCATTGAATCCGGATACCGATCATGACGGAGTGATCGACAGCAAGGACAAAACACCGGCTGAGAAGTGTGCCGGTTGCGGAGGGGGAGGTATTCCACCGTATGAGTCAGGGTCGCAGGCAGAACCGCCGAAGGCCGAGCCCGCCTCGCCTCCAGCTCCAACTCCACCGCCAGCTGCAAAACCACGCAAGAAGTTTGCAAAGGATATTCGCTTCAAACTTGATTCCGATGAGTTCGACCTGACGGCACCCGAGACACGCCAAAATCTGGAAGAGCTCTTGGCCTACATGCAGGAATCATGCGATAATCTCAGCGTCATGATTGAAGGGCACGCGTCCTCGGAAGGGCCATCGGACCGCAATCGGGAACTCAGCGATCTCCGCGCCAGACGCGTCCAGGCGTGGCTGCTTGAACAAGGCGTACCAGCCGCGAAAATTCGTGGGGCAATCGGTTACGGATCGGCCCAGCCACGCGTGAAGGAACCATCTCCGGCCGCAGCCCGCAAAATGTCCCGTGACCGTTTGGAAGACATCAGGCGGCTCAATCGTCGTATTGAGGTGGCAGTTCTCCGCGACTGCGAAACATCGAACGGCTAGAATTTCAGCCCAAACCAGGCAACCGATGGGGCAATCCGCACGGCAGGTGCCGGAAGATGGTACAGATGGAACACACGGGCAAGGTCACGAAGCCACTGCGGCAACCCGTTGATACGGGCAAGATTCCAGTCCAGTGACACATAGACAACATGATTGCCCCCGCCACGGCCATCAAGGTTTTCCACGGAATGGCCGATGGCTACGTTCAGCCATGCCGGATACCACGTCCAAGATGCCGGAACAACGTCCGCCATGTCTATGGAAACCCAATGCGTGGTGGACGTATAGTCGTCGATGATTGCACCATACGCTCCATCCCTAAATGCTTGTGATGGAGAAAAGCTGATCTGCAACGTCATTGATCGTAAGGGCGGAACATAGTGCTGTACGATCGGTAAACCTGCCCCAACAACGTTGGCAACCATGTCTGCGGGGGAAAAACCATATGCGGCCGAAAAACCATCCCGTATCTCAACGTACGTTTGATAACCCAACGCAAAACCCGAGGCTGTCCAGATGGCAGCTGCACTGTCAAAGCCACATGCGCGTAATCCAGTGGACCATATCCGACTTATTGCAAAGGGGGTAACCATGTGTCCTAGCTTGTCAGCACCCAAGGCATAGGTCCAATCCTGACCAACATTAACGTGGAACGGTGTATAGGAGCCTTTCCACCACACGTTGTCCTGTATTCCATGTCCGTAGAGTACTCCTCCTACCGTTGCTGCCCCCACAATCGCCGTCGGAAACCATAAAATCCCACGCTGTGGATAACTTGGGGAAGGGTTATCCACAGTGTGGATATCGATCGTTGTAGAATCGAATGGTTGGGGATCCGTGGAATCCATCGCTACACGCGATTCTGCGGCATTACACGGGGGTAACACAACGACCATTGCACGACCGGAAGCGTTAAGAACAGCCATACTCGAAAGACTCATCCACACTGTGGATAACATGACGAATAGTGTCTTCATGACAAATCTTTCATGGAGAATTCATTGGTCGCTGTGCCAAACTGTTGTTATTTGGCGGCCCTTCGGACGGGCAGGGCGAATCAAGTGTGCTATTGTAGCGCAGTGATGTAGCTCCTCCCGCCATCGTCTCGGCTTCAGTGTAGGGTAGCTGATAGTCCGAGTGAAGTTTCCTCTCACAACCGTGGAGGCATACCCTCATGACGAAAACAACACGCACCTTGCTTCGGGTAGGACTCTTCATCGTCGTCCTGCTCGGCGTTCTCTCAATCAGCATACTTGTGGAAGCACGGGACCTCCCAGCTTCCGTACAAACGCGTCCAGTGCCTCCATCGGCCTCGCTGGACGTTGATACGGTTGATTTCTCCGACCTATCGGACGGATTGGCATCCTGGTATGGGCGTGAGTTCCACGGCCGTCGGACGGCCAGTGGCAAACGGTATGACATGCATGCCATGACTGCTGCACATCGAACGCTTCCTTTTGGGAGTTTGGTACGGGTGGTCAATCCAGCAACGGGGAAGACAATAGTTGTAGAAATAACGGACCGCGGGCCCTTCATCCGTCGCCGTGTCATCGATCTGTCTGCAGCAGCGGCGCGCGCATTGGGAGTCAGTGTCTCGCCCGTTGAAGTGGAAGCCTTAACGCCTGCTGAACTTGATTCGTTGGTCGATACTGACAGGGCAGTTGCCATACTTCCCGGCGGAGATGTCATCCGTGTAGCATCTTCCACGATTTCGGTGCGCCACACCGCAGAGTCATTTGCTGCAGCCGTTCGATTAGCGGGTGATGCGGACGTTGTTGTTGTCCTACAGGCCGACACTGGTATCGTATACGGTGTTGCCGAAGGATCGGCATTGCAGACGTTGGCTAGCACGCAAGAAACCACGACGAACTAACGTTTCGCCTTGACATCGGGCAGCTCAACGGCCCAGCCAAGTATCATGGTGACTATCGATGGGTCAATTGACAAGGGGAGAATCGCTTCTTCGGCCACGGTACAGTCTGCACACCGTTGGAACCGCCGATTGTAGCCAGAGAGAACGCGCACGTCGGACAATGGATTGTCCTGCAGAATCTCGCGCATCGTATCGACCATTCGTTGCAGCGGCCACGCCTGAACGCGATCTGCATACAACGCCAGTACAGGGCCAGAAGCTGAACGGAGGATTGGGCCAGGGGACAGATCGTGTAGCGATCGAAGCCACGGGATGATCGTGTGTGCAGTATAGTCGGCGGCATTGGCTCGTTGAAAACCAGCCAACACGGACGCTAACGCTGGCGAAGTGGTACGGGCGCTTGCAGCACTGCGCCGGATGGCCTCTACTAGAGCAGCCTGATCGTTGATGGACGCCAGGTCGTTCATCCAGCTGCCAACCAAGGCAGTGGCAACGGAGGCATCGGCCGGACTGGGTGAGGTAACCCTGATACGTTCGAGGAGAGCCGTGTAGCCGTCCAATGACGGCGTATGAAGCATGACAACACCGTCCACAAGTGGAGAAGTCGCGGCTACGGCCGCAGCAACAAGGCCCCCTTCACCAAAACCGACCAGGACGATGCGTGTAGTATCGATTCTGTCGAGACGTCGTAGTCGATCGAGGAGAGCAAGGACGTCCGATGCACGGTCGGACACGGATGCCGATTGTTCCTGTCCCGTCGATCCTTGTACTCCACGGTCGGCAAAACGAACTGTTGCCCATTGTTGGCTAGCAAACGACGTAGCCAAGTCCCGAAATGGCCGAAACGACGAAAACGTTCCATCCGCATCATCGGGGCCATCGTCCGATATGATGATGACCACAGGCCATGGTCGAACGGTATCGGGCGTCGTGCATATCGCAGTAAACACCACGCCACCAGCTTCATTTCGAACACGAAGAGACTGTTCTGGATACAGTGAGGACGTGCGTGGAAGGGTGACGGCCTCGGTTTTTTCGAGACGTATTGCCGACGTCCGCCCATCAATGGTTAACGTTCCCTCGATGCGGCGTTCGGACGCAGTGTAGCGCCCTGAGAATGTCATATTCAGTGCCTCGGACGCTATGTCAATGGTTTGCCCCGAACATGACATTGAGGGTACTGGCACGGAGTACGTGAGACGGTCCGGGAGGTCAATAGTGGCAAAACACGATCCCTGATATATGGCTTGAATGCGAACGATCAGACGATCGGACGAAGTGCGATTGCCAGGATCGATAATGGACGTCCATGTTCCCGACAGCGTCGTATCGACCACCATACCAGGAAGCAATGTAACTCCAGAGGAAGGTTGCGTCCTGCAAAGGACGGGTGCTAGCAGAACCGTAAGGATAGGGAAGAAGAGTCGAAGCATTCGTGATGTCCAAGTGCAACACATGGTGCAAATTTGCGTAGGCATGCGCCCAACAGTGCATACTGTTATCAACATCACTGGATTTTTTTGGAGATCATCGAATGATGAAGACGCTTTTGTCGGCCTTGGCCGTTAGTTTGGTTGCCGTTGTTTCGGCGCACGCGATTACGCTTGACGAGCTTGTTGCCAACAACATCAAGGCCCGTGGCGGCCAAGCAGCTATTGATGCCATCAAGACACTCAAGTTTGAAGGATCGGTTTCCGTTCCCGCACAAGGGCTCGAATTGACGATAACGATGATGTACAAACGCCCAGGAAAAATGAAGTCGGTGACGACGATGCAAGGCATGAGTATGATTCAAGCCAGTGATGGTAAGGAAGGATGGGGGATTAACCCGATGATGGGGCCGGACGCGCAAAAGGTGCCTTCGGAGCAGTTTGCCGAGTTGGCAGAACAAGCAGAGTTTGAAGGCGATCTCGTTTCTGCGAAGCGCCGCGGACTGGCAATGGAACTCGTTGGAACCGAAGATGTGGAAGGGGAAACGGCATATAAGGTCAAGATTACCCGTAAAGACGGCAAAGCAACCTTTACCTTCATCGATGCCGTTACCTATCTCGAGATGAAGTCGGAGACGGAAATGGACATGGGCATGGGGCCTATGAAAATCGATAACGTCATGTCCGACTATCGCGATGTCAATGGCGTGAAGTTTCCCTTTTCCATGACACAAATGTCTGAAGGTCAGACGTTCTCTATCGTTACGATCACCAAGGCCGTCGCAAACGAAACCATTGCCGATACGGAGTTTGCCTTCCCAGCGCCAGCCAAGAAAAAGTAATCGTGTTGATGTTCTCTTCAAACGGCCCTGTTCATGGGCCGTTTGACGTTTCACGACCAGACCGCATCACGACCTGAACGCATAATTGGATATCCACGTTGCCATGAAACAACACTACCAACGTTTGTGGTCATTAATGGCCACGTTTCTTGTGGCCGCTACCATCGTACCTGCGCAAACACTGACGTCGTCAATGTTTGGGGACGTACGGGCGCGGCCTCTGGGGCCCGCTACGATGTCGGGGCGTATTGCTGATATCGCCATTGCTCCCTCTACTCCTACCACGTGGTTCATCGGCTCTGCTGGTGGTGGTGTTTGGAAGTCCGTTAACGGAGGCATCTCGTTTGCATCCGTGTTCGATGACCATAATCAGTCTATAGGCGCACTGGCCGTCGATCCCAAGAACGACGATACCGTCTGGGTTGGAACGGGCGAACACTGGGTGCGCAACAGCGTATCATCTGGAGATGGCCTCTACCGATCGACCGATGGTGGCAAGACCTGGAAACGCGTCGGGTTCGAACGCTCGGAGCGCATCGCTCGCATTGTTGTCCATCCAACGTCTTCTTCTACCATTACTGTAGCCGTCCTCGGCCATCTATGGAGTGACCACGACGAAGGCGGCGTCTTTCAGAGCACGGACTTTGGTGCAACGTGGAAACGTATTCTCGCGCCTACCAATGCTTCGACCGGATGTTCGGATCTCTCCGTGAATCCAAAAAATCCGAACGACATGATCGCTGCCATGTGGGACGTGCGGAGGACGGCCTATTCGTTCCGTTCTGGTGGCCCTGGAAGTGGCCTCTTCCGTACGCTGGATGGCGGCCGGACGTGGCGCCCCATCAGGACGGGTTTACCAGGTGGCAACTTGGGGCGTATATGCGTTGCTCATGCCCCTTCAAATCCGTCTATCGTCTATGCAAACGTCGAAGCCGACACAACAGCGTTGTACATAAGCACGAATGGAGGGGCCTCATGGCGCCGTCGGAATACGACCATTGTTTCGACGCTTCGACCCTTCTATTTCTCGCGGCTGGTGGTGGCGCCCGATAGTGCGGGTGTTGTATACAAAACGGGGCTGCAGCTTCACCGAAGCGTGGACTCTGGAGCAACGTTCTCTTCGCTGGGTAGCAGCGTACATAGCGATCATCATGCCCTCTGGATCAACCCTGCGGCCACTGGAACACTGGTAGCTGCAACCGATGGTGGACTCTACCAATCCTTCGACCTTGGTCAGGCTTGGCGCTTTTGCGCTAACCTTCCTTTAGGCCAGTTCTATCACGTAGCCGTTGACAACAGCACGCCCTACAACATCTACGGTGGACTCCAGGACAACGGCTCGTGGATGGGGCCATCGCAATCGCATCGTGGCCTTACAAATGCAGAATGGATGATGGTGGGTGGTGGTGATGGATTTGCCGTTGTGCCCGATCCCGCAAATGAACGGTATGTGTACTGGGAATCGCAAGGGGGCAACATCAATCGATACGATCGTACTACCCGACTGCAACGGGAGACGCGGCCTGCCCCGCATGATGGCTCCCTAACCCTACGCTGGAACTGGGATTCTCCGATCGTAGCCAGCCGCAATGCTTCCAAAGCCGTGTATGCAGGCTCGCAATACGTTCATCGCAGTACCGATCATGGCGCGACATGGAAGCGCGTTTCACCCGACCTTACAACCAATGACCCCGCCAAGCAACAGCAGGAGAATAGTGGCGGCTTGACGGTGGACAACTCCAGCGCCGAGAACCACTGCACCATAGTAACCATCGCCGACTCGCCACTCGACACAAACGTCATTCTCGCCGGCTCCGATGACGGCCGCCTTCATCGAACCACGAACGGTGGCACTTCCTGGACGGAGTTACATCCATCCGTAGCGCCAGCAGGGACGTGGGTATCGTGCATTGAGCCATCGTGGCATGATATGTCTGTGATGTATGCAACGTTCGACGGACACCGCACGGGAGATCATGCTGCCTATGTCGCGCGTAGCGAGGACGCCGGACGGACGTGGCAGCGCCTCGGCGAGTCCACCATCACGGGATATGCCCATGTTGTACGCGAAGACCCCGCCGACCCCGCCATCGTGGTGGTTGGCACGGAACATGGCCTCTGGCTTTCGCTCGATACGGGGCGCACCTTCATTCATTTTCGCAATGGACTACCGACTGCTGCCGTTCGTGACATGGTTTTCCACCGGCGGGATGCCGATCTCATCCTTGCAACCCACGGGCGCGGTATCTATGTTCTTGACAACATCGAGATTCTCCACTCCCTTGTACGTGCATCTCGGAAAGGGGCCTCGGCACCCCTGCGGTTCCTTGAAAGCGCCGCTGGCGTGATTCCTCTTCCAGGAGGCAACGCATGGTTTAATGGTGATGCAGAATTCAGTGGTACCAATCCAAACAACGAACCCTCGGTTTGGTACTACCTCACGGAACGTCACACCAAGGGCCCATTTACCATATCGGTGCTTGACTCCGCAGGACGAGAACTCCGTACCATGCCTGCCACCACGCGAAGAGGCATTAATCGTGTTCCCGTGCCGCTCCGCGGAAAGGGTCCACGTGTTGCATACAGCGCCGTTACCGTCGCTGGTGGGGCCATTGTAGGTCCTCTGCTTCCCGAAGGAACCTATCGCGTTGAACTTCGCCGAAGCATGGACACCGTTCGGGGAAGTTTCCGCGTCCAGTTTGACCCAGGATACGACTTCACGGAAGCTGACAAGGCAGCACAGCGTGCACTAACGGACACGTTGTTTGCCCTCAACGAACGGCTGGCGGACGTTACCGTTGTTGCTCGTGTGTGGAGTGACACGCTTACGGCACGTATCGAACGAACGGCCAAGAATGTACCGGACGTTGTTCGCATGCATCGCGATAGCTTGTCTGCTTTGAATGCATCGCTTGTCAATACCAAGGTAGGAATGTTGAGTGGCGAAGAACAAGTGCGTGAAAAGCTTGCCGCACTCTTCGGCGAAGTCATGGGATATCCTGGGCGTCCAACCGATGCACAACAGTCATTCGCTATTGTCTTAGCCACAAAGGTTGCGGCGGCACAGCAGACGGTTTTGCGGTTGGTTGATAACCTTGACACAGTCAACCGCGCAATGTCGTCGGCTTCGATGGAGCCATGGCCCCTTTCAGGAGAAGTTGCTGAAGCACTATCCCGACTTCGAAGATGGTGATGTGCTTCGTAGCTTTGTTGTTCATGTTTCCAACACCACCACGCAAACGTCCGTGACCAAATTCACACGTATTCTTGTTCTCGCTGGTTTTGCGGCCTTTACGCTGCAGAGCTTCCAGTGTGCTTCGCCCGAAATGTCGGCGGCACGCAAGGCCATGAAAGACAAAGACTACCAGAAGGCACGTACTTCAGCTGAGACCGTGCTCAAGGGCGATCTTGACAATATCGAGGCATTGTTCATCCTGTCCAATGCATCGCAGATGATGGGAGACCTGCAGGCCGCTACGAGCGCTCTTCGCAGGATCCAGGTCTCCTCCGCAGCATCACCTCAACAGAAGAACGAGGCGTCCAAGACGGTCTTCAACCTATGGGTTGCAGAGTACAACGCTGGGATAACAACGTACAATACCTATATCAGCACGGAAAAGCGCGACGATGCCGTGAAGGCTGCCGGCCATCTTACGAAGGCAATGGAGCTTAAACCTGAGTTTTCGGAGCCATTACCGCTCTTGGGACGAATCCAGCTCACGCTAGGCGACACTGCACCTGCCGTGGTCAGTTTCAAACGCTGGTGGGCGTTGGAAGAAAAAGGGTTCGAAATAGCGTCGTCCAAGGGATTGGTCCTGGAGATGCCGCGTGCCCAGGTACTCCGTACCATGGGGACGCCCATCCAGCAAACGTCGGATAGCTTACAGGATGGTGGACGGCTGTTCAAGGATCGGTACGATGTAGGTGGCAGGGACTTCATGGTGTTCAGTACCATGGGGGCAGGGGAAGTCGACGGTAAGGTTTCTGGATGGACCTATGCGCCGGCATCAAGTCTGTCTGCCGAAGAGCAACGTCGTACACGAACCGTAACGTTGGAGCCCTTGAAGAACCTGGCGTTGATTGAATACGCGCAAAAGAATCCGAAAGGAAGCTTCGAATGGTGTACGATCGTTGCCAAGGCTCATCCGACGGATGGTTCGCTGACGCCACTTCGTGTGCGTTTGTATACGGAGCTTGGGCGCATGGATGAAGCATTGGCAGAGATTCAATCGCTTATCAAGGCCAATGCTACGGATATGAGTTACCGGATCACCTATGCTTCCATGCTCGACGCGGCAGGAAAGGGTGAACAGTCCCGTGCTGTCTATGAAGAAGTGCTTGGCATAGAGCCAGCGAACGAAGCGGCCCTGTTGGGCCTTGCCGCGCATTGGAAAGGTCTTGCCTACGAAAAGCAGGTTGCCGAGCGCGATAAGGCTGCGAAGGATCCCAAGTATAAACGGAATGACCAGCTGTATTTTGGTGATCTGCGAAAGTCCGCTGAGTACTACGAGAGAATTCGCAAGAGCCCCAAATACCGCGGTGACTTAAGCGTCCTTGAGCAACTGTTCAATATCTATGACGTCATGTCCGATAGTAAGAATCTAGCTGGCATCGTCAGGGATCTTGAGGCGTTGGAGCCGCAGTATCGCGTGGATCCACAATGGCTCATGATCATGGAAGGCGTTTACGTACGAACCAATCAAATCGAGAAGGCCAAGTCCATTGAAGCTCGTCGCAAGAGCTTGCGGTGAGGTCCTCGAACGACGTTTTCATTCATTTTTTTCTCCCTCCCACAGTTATGGCAAATCAGCCTACCAACGACCAACAGCAACAGCAGCTCACCATTGAATTGGGTGAAAAGGAAGCTGAAGGCATCTATTCCAATTTGGCTATTATCTCGCATTCGCCTGCCGAATTCGTGATCGACTTCACACGCATCCTGCCAAACGTACCGAAGGCACGTGTCCATGCGCGTATTGTGATGACACCGCAACATGCAAAGCTGCTTCTCCATGCTCTTGCAGACAACATCACGAAGTTCGAAGGCCAGTATGGCGACATTCCTGTTGACGGTCAGCAACCAATTCCAACGGGAATGGGCATCAACTAAGGCAAGTATTGGAACGAACCCTGGAGCGACACGCCAAAACCGTGTCGCTCCATTCTTTTTCCGTATGTTTGCAGTCCTGATTTTGCAAGAACACTTCCATCGACAGGTGATACCATGAAACGTACCTATCAACCAAGCAAACGCAAGCGCGTCAAGACGCACGGTTTCCGCGCACGTATGGCAACAAAGAACGGCCGGAGAGTGTTGGCACGTCGTCGGGCCAAGGGCCGCCATCGTATTGCCGTTACAGCCGCGCGATAAGCGCATCGAGTAATGCAGATCCGCCCCGCGAAGGGAACACGTGCGGTCCGGGAAGTTTTTGCCGGACCGCTTCGCATTACATCGGGGCCCTTAGCTGCAACCGTTGCCTTGGCCAATCGACCAGCGGAAACGATGTTGGTGGTGGTCACCGTGGGCAAGGCCCGCGTGCGCCGAGCTGTAGATCGCAACCGCATTAAGCGTGTCCTTCGGCACGCTTTGCGTAGTCACAGTGTCACGAGGCCCGCGGATTGCAGCCCGTATGTAACTGGAATGGTCCTCGTGTGGCGCTCCACCATGCCCGAAGCAGGAATTAGGATGGCTGATGTACGGCGCCATATGAAGCGCCTTTTTGACAAGATCGACGCGGCTGGTCAACGTGTCCCGGGGGAAGACCCGTGATATGGGGCGCGGTCATGCTCATCCGCGCCTATCAGCGTTGGATATCACCTCTTTTTCCGTCGTCGTGTCGGTTCCATCCAACTTGTTCCGAATATGCCAAACAGGCACTTGAGCAGCACGGATTGATGCGAGGTACCTGGTTGGCAATACGCCGCATAGGGCGATGCCATCCATTTCATCCTGGCGGTCTGGATCCGGTTCCTCCGGTGCACAAAGCACGTAACGATCGTTCACAGCAACACAGCGCACATGGATCGTAATTCTATTATTGGCATCATCCTCATCGCCGTCGTCGTGGGCGTTTGGGTCTTCCTTCAAAGCGGCAACCGTCGGGACGTAACGCCGCAGGCTACCGTGCAAAAGCAGGAGCAGCAGGATTCTGTGGCTGCTGTGAGTGCGAAAGGTGCCCAAGCCACAGCTCCGGTGACATCCTCGGTGCTACAGCCAGAGCGCATATTAACGGTTGAAAGCAATGTACTCCGACTGCGATTGACCAGCAGGGGAGGCATGGTTCGGTCGTGGGCGTTACTACGCTACAAGCCTTGGTACAAGAATGTCGATACAGCGGCTGTCGTCGACCTTGTTCAGCCAGGAGTGTCCGAACTTGGCTTTTCGTTTCGAGCTTCGAATGGCACAAAGATCCAGGCGAAGGATCTCCACTTTGAATGGCAAACGAAGGACAGCACGGTTCGAGTCGCCTCCGGGACCACAACGCGTGTCGTAGGTCGCGCAACCTTGGATGGTGGCGGAGTTATCGAACGTGTTTACACACTGAACGGCGACTCGTATGCCGTTCAGACATCACTTGTTCTGGACAGTCTTGACAACGTCATAACACCGGCCAACCGCAACATCGTCCTGGAGTGGAAGAATGGCCTTCGGTACCAAGAGGGAAGTTCCGTTGATGAATCCGGCACGGCACTGGCAATGGCCCGCGTTGGGGACGAAATCGATGAATATGATGCCTCCGTGTACTCCGGACAGGAAGAGAGAACGCGATCGGGGCGCATTGACTGGTTGGCCACGCGTACGAAATACTTTGCTTTGGCACTGATACCACCACAAGGTTTCGACGGTACGGCAATCTATTCTGGCGTCAAGGTTGGCTACGATGCTGCTCATCCGGATTGGTTTACGGAGCGGTACAAGCTATCATTCAAGCTGCCCTACAAGGGTGGGCGCACGGTGCACTCCATGACGGTGTTTGGCGGTCCCATGCAGTACGACACCCTGCAGACCTATGGTCTCACGGATGTCATGAACTTCGGCTTCAAGTGGATCGTGAAGCCAATCGGCGAGTACTTCATGCTGCCTATGCTGCGTTTGGTTCATAGTGGATTTGCTAACTGGGGTATTGCCATCATCGTGTTCTCAGTGATCATGAAGGTGCTGTTGTATCCTCTCAGCATTCAACAGATGAAGTCCGCCCAGAAGATGCAGCTTCTTGCACCGCTGATGACATCCATACGAGAGAAGTACAAGGATGACATGCAGACGCAACAGCAGGAGATGATGAAACTCTACTCTGAATATGGCATCAATCCCGCTGGGGGCTGTTTGCCATTGCTATTGCAGATGCCGTTTCTCTATGCACTGTATGCCGTGCTGAACTATAACATCGAGCTTCGGCAAGCGATGTTTCTGCCCGTTTGGTTAACGGATCTTTCCATACCGGATGTCATCGTTGACATAGGCTTCAAGATTCCCCTGTTTGGCGTCGATAAGTTTTCAGGATTGGCTTTGCTGATGGGGGCAACGCTCTTTGTTCAGCAAAAGCAGGCGATAACGGATCCCAGGCAGCAAGGCATGGTCTACATCATGCCAGTCATGTTTACGCTCATGTTCTCATCGTTGCCTGCGGGCCTGAATCTGTACTACTTCATGTTCAACATCATGGGGATTGGGCAACAGATCTACATGAACAAGTTCGCCAGAAACCGCCCCACACTCGAACAACTGCGATCCATGCCAAAGAAAGAGGGCTGGTTGCAGCGTAAGATGCGGGAGGCGCAGGAGATGGCCGCAGCACAAGGACGCAGCATACCAGGGCAGCCGAACCCCTCGCAGCGAATCCCGAACAATCCCAAGAAGAAACCCAAGAAACGTTGACGGGCTCTCACGGAAACGGACATTCAGACAACGGTCTGCAGGATGAAGCATCCGGCAGACCGTTCGTGTATTGTAACACTTTGGGCGGTGGATCAATCTCGCATCTGCGGAACGGCTAGCAACGGGAGGTTGATCGGCCGCAACGTGTATAGTTTTTTTGGTTGCATAGTTCGGCCCGCAGTGTAATTTTGGCGTGTTGTACCTGTAACTAACCCACTCACCGTGTTTCTCGAAAGGAGCTTCTTCATGAAGTCTCGACTACTCCGCGGGCTTGCCTCGTTCGGCGCTGCTTTGGCAACGCTTGGAACAATCTCGCTGCAAGCCCAGAACACCTATCCCCGTTTGGGCCTCGTGGAGCAGTTCACGTCTGCCACGTGCGGCCCTTGTGTCGCAGCCGGTCCCGTCATGGCGCGTGTCGTCCAGCTGCGCGATAACTATGTGTCCATTCGGTATCACATGAACTTCCCAGCACCAGGTGATCCTTGGAATGTCCTTAATCCAGGTGAAAACGAAGCTCGACAGCTTTTTTATGGGGTGAATGGTATTCCAACAGCACGCGTCAACGGAAAGTCCGAAGCTGATCCCCGAAATGAAGGTGCACTCACAGGACCATTGATTGCCGACAAGAATGCCAAGTCTCCAGCGTACATTACCGTTGTGCAGGATGGTGGCAAAGTAAAGGTCAAGGTATGGTCGAACATTGCCTTGAATGCACACCGTTTGCACGTTGCCATGGTGTCGCGCTCAACAACAGTTCCCGAACTTGCAAACCTGCCCAACAACAATGGTGAACGAACGTTCGGCGACGCCATGCTGGACATGCTGACCGGTCCTCAAGGTCAATCGATTACCATCGCAGCCAACGGCACGCAGGAGTTTGAGTTCCCCGTGCAACTCGGCACCGGTTCGTTGTGGCCTTCAAATCAGCAATATGTAATCGCATTTATTCAAGCCGATGGCAACCGAGAAGTCATCCAGGCTGGCACCATGCGCAGCTCGCAGGACTCAACACAGTTTGCCTTCATTCGCCCGACGTCCGTCAATGCATCGATTGCTGGTGATGTGTACGGAAAGGTAGCTCGCGGTGCAACAACAACACGCGAAATCACCTTCACAAACACGTCTTCAACAGCCGTGAAGGTTACTCCGAGCGTGAACGATCAAGCGACGTTGACGCAAATCGGTTGGACCGTCAGCTTTCAACCTTCTGGTGAAGTAACCGTCCCTGCAAACGGTACGGCAAAAGTCACGGTGTCAATCCAAGCACCAGCCAATCGCTCAGTGTTTAGCACCTTCAATCTCGCATACACCGCCGATGATGGAGCTGGACGTTCGATTCTTCCCTTCAACCTACTTGTAGAAGGTGCACGTCTGGCAATGTATTATGGCACGTCGGATGCCGAACCTGTCATATTGGCAGCGCAATCAGTGCTTGGTGTTCCGTCAATCGCCGCGGATGCAGTATTGTTGCCCTACAACACTCAGGCGAATCAGGCATATCCATGGTCTTCGTTCGAAGGCGCACTGTTTACCTTTAATGGCTTCGGTCAACTAGGTAGCTCGGGCGCAATCTCGACCATCAAGAACATGCTTGCTGCCGGTAAGAAGGTATGGGTAAGCGCTGAACTGGAAATGTCGTCGAATTTCAATACACAGCTGCAGCAGATTTGGAATCAAGAAGCACGTGATTGGTTCGGTACAACTCTTGGTCTCACCTATGTTGGCCTACTCGACTTCGTAAGCCAAAATCAGCTGATTCGCTTTACAGCCAACGGTACAGGAAATAGCGTAATCGGGAATGGTATCACGGTTAACGGCCATGCCGAGTATAGCGCAAACTGGCCCTACTATCAACGATACGTTGATATTTGGACCATCAACCCCGGCTCGCCGTCTCGCGAGCAGTTCACTATTCCTGTGAACAGCCAACAAGGCCAGATCAATGCAGTCGTAGGCATTACGTATGAGACGAGCACTGGTGGAAAGCTCTATTACAGTTCCTTGAGCATGTTGCCGATTTCGACGGCAGCCACTCGAAACTCGATTGCCACAAACGTCATCAACTGGATGTTCCAGGCACCACAGCCCGCTGTTGGCCTGAGTGCACAGCAGATCAACTTTCGTCAATGCCGACCGCACGAACAACCTTACGATCACCAACACTGGTGCCGGACCACTCCAGATTTCTTCGGTGACGATTTCTGGTGCCGATGCCAGCTCGTTCGAAATCACGGAAGGTGCCATCGCTGGATCGCCCGTGACCGTGGAGCCCAACTCAACGTATCGCATCCGCGTGCGCTTCGCCCCCACGACGAGCGGCACGAAGAATGCCTCGTTGGTCATCAATCACAATGCTTCTGGCAACTCGAACGTTGTCCCCATGTCTGGCCGTGCAACCGTCTCCAGCGTAGAGACGGATGTTACGAGCGAGACTGGTGCCATCTCGATGGCTCTGCGTGGCAGCCACCCTGTAACAACGCAATCGGCAATCGAATTGACGGTACTCAATGGCCAACCAGTAACGGTAACCATTGTGGACCAAACAGGCCGTACCGTATCGACGCTCGCCCAGGACGTAACAGCTTCTGGTGTTCTCACCCTTGACGCTGCCCAACTTGCCGCCGGTTCCTACACCGTCGTAGCAACGAACGGTATCGAGCGCGCCATCCTCACGGTTGTTGTTACGCGCTAAACCGCAGAACATCAATCCGCGAAAACATGAACGGCGGGTTTGCCAATGGGCAAACCCGCCGTACTTTTTTGGGGTGAGAGATTGGGAAACGTGATCAGATACGCTAGTCGACATATCCTGCGTTTGTACGAGGTCACTAACGACACGTTACCGGAGTACCAAGAGACCTTGCGAACATGAGACGAGGTTCGGAATTGACAAATCTGACGAAGGTTGACGGGGTTACAGTCGACATGTTATTGAGTCGCCTTCACGCGACCACGAGCTTTGAAGATAGATACCAGGTAGGGTGCCAGTCGTACGGTGGGGCTGCTTTCAACAGCATCGCACAGCATTATCATTGCGTCGTCGTGACCTGTCTGACCACATAGTGATCCACTACTGCCAGGCATTGTAGCTGAATGCCCAAATACGATGGTAACAAGTGCCTCCTTTCCGGGCCGATGGATGGATCATACAAAGGTCAAGGACGGGCAGTCGATTGGGCCTTCGTTAAGACCAACGATTTCGATTTCCACGCCCTGAGGGCTCACAATCCCGCAATAGAGAATAGCATCACTGATGCAACGAGCCGCAGCTTTGGAATTGGGCCATGATCGAGATAACGAATGCTTGTCGCACTGTTCGAACGAGGAGGCGTTCAGCAGTAGCTTCACAACGGAATGGTGGCGAAGTGATCGATGAAGGTACGTGTCGATGTGTCGGGACCCCTGCACACGCCCATTGGAAGCTCACGATAATGCGGCAGTACTTGATACCGTGATATCACTGCTTGTGTTGTCCAACTGTATTGACGCTGACCAATTCTCTCCAAAGGCTGCCAGCAGCCGGAAGTATCGAGTACGATTCTCGCCGACCATGACAACGTAGCGTGCCAAGATTAGGGTTCTTCACGGCGTGTACAAGGCGTTGCGTATGAAGGCGCTACAAAGAGCAACGGGAACGCACGTGCTATGGCTTTGTGCTTCAACGAATACGACACGTGACGCTTGGAGGATAAGCAACAACGTCGACGCAGCGTCAAAGCATTCTCAACAAGCATGACCTGGGGAGAAGTGGCACGATAGCTCTCACGCTAAATCCCTTACTGCAGTATCATAACGATTTCTACCAGTCGGACACGATACGGTCGAACACAAAAGCACGTACCATTGAGATGTCTCTTGGCCTCCATGCACAACTCAGCTCTGAACGTCTACCATCCGATTACTCGAAAGTCGATCAATAGTGCTATCTGGGAACCCCCCGCCAAGGATCACGTCGGTAGACGAGCAGCACTCAGGGGTGTAGAGACTCGAATCATGTCGTCTGGTCGTCATTGTGAACTCTTCCCATCCTATCCCCTCACGACGATCGCTTGTCAGTCCTCAATACTCCGAACCTGCCAATCATCACATGAAGACCAACTCCGTACATGAACGTGGCGTTTACATTTTCGAGATGTTCTTACAACAGTATTCTTACAGGCAATGGGAAATGCACGTTGTGATATCGTGTTGCTCTGAAAGGGGTTGATGGAGCGGAGCCTAGGCTGTGGTCGAGCTTGCCTGAAAAACCGTGTCAAAGAGTCGCCATAGACAACTCGAGTAAATATTCCGGTCCTCGAAAGCGGCTCGATTGGATCGGGTTCTGGTTGAAATAAAATCACCGTTCCGACAAAAAAGACTCAATTTCAGGTAGTGCTTTTTCGAGAGAATTAGAGATTTCATAAAGTAATTGAGTGTAACACTCTGAAAAATAGGTTGTCTATCATGCGACAACGCTACAGCGAACTGATGCATGGCGGAGGGATTCGTATTCCTTCCTGCCGCGTGAGTAACAAGAGTAGAACACGCTCAATTGTGCAATCCAACACAATATTCTCAAAGAAGGAGAAAACATGATTCTCAGGAAACTCCCTACATTTTTCATTCTTGTTCTGATACTGACGCTATGGACGGATTCGGCTGTTCAGTCACAGAATATCTACCCTCGACTCAGTCTCATTGAGCAGTTTACGTCCGCAACGAGTGCTCCTTGCGTTGATGCAATTCCTGTTATGGCAAGGGTTGCTCAGCTGAGGAATAACGCAGTCTCCATTCGATATCATCTTGACTTTCCTGATCCTGGAGATCCTTGGAATATTTCCAATCCCGTAGAGTCTGAGGCACGTCGTGCATTCTACGATGTGACGGCAATCCCGTCCGCGCGCGTTAATGGAGGCGCTGAGGTGGATCCGCGTGATGAGCAAGAGTTGCAAACGCAATTATCGACAGATAGGCGAGAGATGTCTCCTGTTTACATCACCGTGGTACAAGATGGCGGAACTATTAAAGTGAGAGTTTGGTCCAGTATAGCTCTCAATGCACATAGACTCCATGTGGCAATTGTCTCTCAGTTAACGAGAATTCCTGAACTATCTGGGCTGCCAGGAAGCAACGGACAGACAAGTTTCTCCGATTCAATGCTTGATTTACTCACAGAAAGTAATGGCCTTAGTATTACCATACCGGCGAATGGTAATCAAGAATTCGAGTTTCCGATTGAACTAGGAAATGGACAATTGTGGCCTGACAATCAGCAATATGCCATCGCCTTCGTCCAAGCTAATTCCAACCAAGAGGTGATCCAAGCAGGAACGATGAGGAATAGTACTGATACTACTCAGATAGCGTTCATTCG
>JALOMA010000218.1 GCA_025455735.1 Candidatus Kapaibacterium sp. | reverse complement strand
ATATCCGATCAGGAACACCGCCGCGCTCGTACAAATTCTGCTGTTGATGATGGTAGGTCCACATGCCACCAATACCCGATCCGAAGACTACTCCGCATCGTTCTTTGTCTACGACCTCAAAGTTGATACCGGAGTCCTCAACTGCCATGACGGCAGCCGACAGCGCAAACTGCGCAAAGAGGTCCATACGTTGGACCTCTTTGCGAGAAATATGCTGGAGGGGATCATACGACTTTACTTCCGCAGCAAAACGCGTCTCAAACTGCGTAGCATCGAAGCGTGTAATCGCTCCGGCACCGCTGCGGGATTCCATCATCCCTTGCCAAAACTCCGAAGCTGTATTACCTATCGGTGTAACGGCTCCAACGCCGGTAATGACGATTCGAGGGGCGTGAGCTAGGCGCGGCATGATGTCCTACTATCGGTTCGATGTTCCGTAATTAAGAGGCCTTGGATTCAATGTAGCTGATGGCATCACCAACACTTTGAATCTTGGCGGCATCGTCATCGCTGATCTGCATGTTGAAGGCACGCTCGAACTCCATGATGAGCTCAACCGTGTCGAGCGAATCAGCACCAAGATCGTTCGTGAACGATGCTGCGGGAGTAACTTCTGATTCTTCAACACCGAGTTTGGTGACGATGATTTCTGTCACCTTCTGTGCAACTGTCGACATACGTCGTAACCCTTGGTTTGGGATATGGAAAATGAACTTGTCGTGATTGGTGTATATGCTAGAGTGCCAAGCCGCCGTCAACATTCAGGACTTGTCCCGTTATGTACGATGCACCTTCCGACAAAAGGAACGATACCACGGCTGCAATCTCGTCCGGCTTAGCAACTCGTTTCACTGGTATGGCGTCGGTGAATGCGGCACGTTGCTCGTCGGTTAGCTTCCCAGTCATATCGGTCTCGACATAGCCTGGAGCGACGCAATTTACTAAAACGTTACGACTGGCAAGTTCGCGAGCCATACTGCGCGTTAAGCCAACCAAACCTGCCTTGGCGGCACTGTAATTGACTTGCCCTGCATTGCCGCCCAAGCCTACGATACTTCCGATGTTTACGATACGCCCGCTACGCTGCGACATCATCGTCCTGGTCACAGCTTTTGACGTGTAAAACACGGCGCTGAGATTCGTCTGTATCACGTCATGCCAGTCTTTGCTCGACATCCTCATGAGAAGACCGTCCCGTGTGATACCAGCATTGTTGACAAGCGCATCGATCCGTCCCGCCGATGCAAGCACAGCGGTTACGAATGAACCAACAGATTGCTCGTCTGCTACATCCACTTGGTGAAAAACAACAGTTCCGCCTGCTGCCGCAATGTCTGCGGCGATGCCGTTTGCACGCTCTGGGTTGCTGTTGTACGTAGCGTGAACGATGGCACCTTCGGACGCAAGACGTCGAACGATGGCCTCGCCTATTCCCCGTGAACCACCTGTAACGACGACGACTTTATCATGATGCAGGGAAGTCATCCTTGTGTTGCTCCGTGTTTTCGTTCGAGAAATGCTGCAACATCTGCAGCCGTGTCTATGCCAGAGACCGATGCCTCTGGAGCGATACGTTTGATAAGACCTTGGAGAACCTTTCCAGGGCCAATCTCGACATACTGCTTGATTCCAGCATTATACATAGTGTTGATGGACTGTGTCCACAAAACAGGAGCCACAAGCTGCTGTGCCAACGCCTCTCGCAAAGCATGTCCGGAGCGGATGGCCTGTGCCGTTACGTTCACGTATACGTCGCAACGAGCATTCTCAAACGTGGTTGCCATCAGCGCGTCCTGTAGGGGCGGCAAGGCCCCCTCCAGAAGAGGAGAATGAAAGGCGCCGCTTACGGTAAGTTCTTTGACGAGTTTGGCACCAGCGTTTTTGAATTCTGGCAACAGGGCACGAACATAGTCGGCGCTTCCAGAGATGACGACCTGTCCTGGAGCATTGAAGTTGGCGGCAACAATCCGTTCACCACCCTTCCCATCGAACAATGCGCACAGTTGAAGGACCTTGTCATCATCAAGGCCAACAATCGCCGCCATCGTTCCAGGTACTGCATTCCCGACGTCATACATCTGTGTTGCACGAACATTCACCAGTCGGAGTGCATCTGCAAAACCAAGTACACCAGCTGCGTACAGCGCACTGTATTCACCTAGGGAATGGCCTGCCACCGCTGTTGCTTCTGCCGAAAGCCCTGTCAAATCCAACAGAATTGCTTCGTGGATAAAGAGAGCTGGTTGCGTGTAGCGTGTTTGCTTCAGGACGTCATCAGGACCGGAGGCCATGATTTTGGAACAATCATATCCCAAAATATCATTGGCTTCTTGAAGGCGTGCCGCTGCCTGTGGGAATTGTTGCGCCAAATCGGCAGACATGCCGACGTACTGCGAACCTTGGCCCGAAAAGACGAGTGCTTTCATAGTTAGCTATCGATTGACCAACGAATCAGGATTGCTCCCCAGGTAAATCCGGCACCGAAGCTGGCAAGGACCACATTGTCACCTTTTTTCAGCTTACGATCCCTGTGGAGCTCAGACAATGCAATTGGAATGGTTCCCGCTGTAGTATTTCCGTAACGATCGATATTGACCATCACTTTGTCTCGCGTTAAACCCATACGATCCGCAGTGGCATCGATGATGCGAAGGTTGGCCTGATGTGGAACGAGCCATGCCACGTCGTCACCAGTCAGCCCATTTCGTTCAAGAATTTCGTACGATACATCAGCCATTCCTTTAACTGCGCTTTTAAACACTGACTGCCCTTCTTGGAACACATAGTGCTCCCTATTGGCTACTGTTTCGAGTGTTGGAGGCCGCAATGATCCCCCAGCTTTCTGGTGAAGATATGGTTCACCGTTCCCATCCATTCTCAGGATATGATCACAAATACCAAGACTCTGATCAGATGACTGCTCCACGAGCACGGCACCAGCACCATCACCGAACAGGACGCACGTGGCACGATCCGTAAAGTCAAGGATGGAGCTCATTTTATCCCCGCTACAGACCAAGACTCTCCGCGCAGCTCCCGATTCCACCATCGTCGATGCCGTTATCAAACCATACAGAAAACCAGAACAAGCCGCTGCGAGGTCAAATCCCCACGCATTCATTGCCCCAAGTTTACGTTGCAGAATGGCCGCCGAACTTGGAAAGACGCGATCACCAGTAATCGTACACACGATGATGCAGTCCACATCAAGTGGAGTAAGCCCACGCTGTTCCAAGACCTCCTTGGCTGCTGGAAGCATCAAATCCGTAACGCCACCTTCGAACGAGAACCGTCGTTCACGAATACCGGTCCGGGTGCGAATCCATTCGTCATTCGTTTCGATTTTGTCTTCGAACCACGAGTTCGGATAGATTGTCGGTGGTACATAATGGGCTACTGACGTGATAGCAGCTTTCATGAGTTCTTTTCACGGTTTTGTGGTGAAAGAGCCTTGGCGATATGTCCATTGACGTCTGATCGGACAACCTCAACGGCCCGGCGGATCATGTGGTCTATCGCTTTTGGGGTCGATGATCCATGGCCAATAATCGTAACACCATTGATGCCCAATAGCGGTACTCCACCATATTCCTGATAGTCCATGTCCTTCAGTGCTGCCTTAAGAATGGGCCTGACCATTCCAACCGCCGCCATGTGGAATACACTTCGTTCAGAAAAGGCCTTCAACTTTGCACGAAGTAACCCAAGGATACTCTCTGCAAACTTTAGGACGATGTTGCCCTCGAATCCGTCGCAAATGACAACATCGCAGGTGCCAGCAAAAATGTCACGCCCTTCTACATTGCCGACGAAGTTGAAAGGGGCCTCGCGCAACATTGCGAATGCTTCGCGAACGACTTCGGTACCCTTTGACTCTTCTTCGCCAACATTCAGGAGGCCAACTCTTGGGCGCTCTACGCCTATCATATGCCGATAGTAGATTTCGGCCATCACGGCGTAGTCATACAGGAATCGGGGCTTAGAATCGACATTCGCGCCTACATCACAGACAAGCACGGGCCGTCCCGTCCGCGTTGGCATGAAGGATCCAATCGTTGGTCTACTTACCCCCCGGATTCGTCCGCACAACATTGTGGATGTGGCCATAACGGCGCCCGTATTTCCCGCAGACACAAACGCATCGACATGTCCATTGCGCATCATGTCCACTCCAACGTATAAGGACGACGTTTGGCGCTGTTTGACGATGCTTGAGG
>JALOMA010000217.1 GCA_025455735.1 Candidatus Kapaibacterium sp. | reverse complement strand
TGTTGTATTGAAGAGCCCGGCAGTTTTGGGAACACAACGGTAGTATACATCTGCCAGAAGGTGGATGTTCTATGCGAGATGCAGTGTGAAGTTACAATTTCATGTTTTGTTGTTGAGTCTGGGCAACTGACGAATTCTCGCCAATTATGCGTGCCTATCCAAGTGTTGCAGCAGAAGACGTGTTTAGCTGATGCAAGTTTTGCAACACCAACGAGCTTTCGTAGTTGTGGTGATTCGGCACCGTTATTGGATGGCTATCAGTGTCCTGTTTCGGAGACTGCATGTCTACCTCATTGCCCATCCGATGAAACCTGGGGTGGCAATATTTGTACCCGTGAAGTTCGGGTGGTTCGTATTACAAAACTGTTCCGAAAGGGATCATCAATATGAGATCGGTGTTCATGAAGAACCTTCTAGCGCCGCATTTTGCATTTGACGATATCAGTCGTGCCCACCTCACATACTATGTGATCGAGAATCGTTTCGACTCTGCGTATGCGAACCTTACGGTTGGAGAATTTTCTGTTCAGACAGGTGCCTGTACACACCGCTTGTTGCTTCGCACCGATTCGCTATCCAGTACCGTCTTTGCACAAGGCAGTCCTGGGCAAGGCCGTGACTATTCTCTGGCACGATGGCTACGGACGGAATCCTTCGACGTACCAAGGGATGTGTCATCCATTAGTTTCTTCAGGATGCCGAGAGTAAAGCCAACGTGCTCTCCCACGGGCACGGGTAGTGCGTCGCAACCGCAGTCAGGTGATGGTTCACCTTCGGCAATGGATTGGCATTTCAAGCCTGGGAATGGCGTTCTATTGGATGAAACACGGTTTTATATCGAGCTTGTGCGGGAGGCGGACGACTCCGTTCTGGCGGTGTTGGATTCGGTTGGGATTCGTGGTAAGACGGATTCTCGGTTTGCCGACGTCTTTGGAACGTTACCTACCACGGTCTACAGAACCGTTCCTACGCCTGAAGATGCGCGAGGCCAGCGGGCTTTTCTTCGTATTGTGCCCTATCGGACAGGGCCTTCTCCATTTGGCTGCACAGCACATCTCTATCCCTATCGCATGAATCTCTCGGCCTTCCAACGATACGCCGAAGGTGAATATTCATCATGGATGCAGGACGATCCTCGATTTGATGTTCTGGATTCGCTGTATTGGAGTGCTTGCTTATCGTACTTTGATGGTTTGCTTGCAACAAAAGGGTGTGTCTTGCCACAGGAAGCACCGCGATATTATCCGTCAGAAAAACATGACAGTATGTTCGCCGCTCGATACTACGATAGCGTGGGCGTATCGTCGGTTCAGCACAACGTTCGTGTGGTCTATCCAAAGAACTGTCAGCCGCAGGAAAAGCAGACCGCGAGTTCTTCTCAGAATACAACGTTTACTCCATTTTCTGTGTCGCTAAGAAGCTCTAACGCCTCTTCCACAACGGTGCGTCTTGATGCAGGTGTCACGCTTGATCGCGTAATCATCCGCATCGTATCTGTTCCTGGTGGCCACGTCGCTACGGCGACGGAGGTGTTCTGTCTCTCATCCTTGTGCGACGTGGACGTGCCTACGTCATCCTTGCATCAAGGACGGTATCAGGTTGTTGCCACCACGCAAGACGGAAGAACTGCGTCGGTTCCTTTGGTTGTCGTGCGATAGAAAACAAAGCGCCCAAGCCTGGGTTCACCGTAAAGGAGGTGGATGGCTTGGGCGCAACGTGACATGGAGTCGATGACTAGTGTCCGAGCCTTGCCATTTCGTATGGTTCGGCTCGGCATGGCAAAATAGTCAGTTCCCGTGCATTGGTAAAGGCCCGCTTACAGGAACTTGATGGGAACTTCCTTGCCATTCTTCAGATGGAGATGGATACCAACAAGGCCGAACTTATGATTGGTAACCCATACGATCTTTTCTACGAGTGGATCATCGGGAGCTGTCTCCTCCGTTTTGAAGACCTTCAGGCCAAGGAATCCAACCCAATAGTCTTCTTCGGAAGAGTGGTGTACGACGCGTCGGGACAACGTTGTGCCTTCAGGTGTAACGAAGGACCAGGAGTCCCCAACCTTCATCGAATATCGGATGATGGTAAACGGCTGGCTGGTATTCCCTCTGCTTGAAATGTAGTCTTGAATACCTTCCGACGTAACGCGCAATTGTGGCCTTGCAGTTATGCGCATGTTGTCTTTGTCTGTTGTATCCAGGGTTGCACCGTATCGTCCCAGATAGGTGTCGATAATGGCTCGCTTCATCTCTGTGGAAAGCGCTGTTGTACCGAGCATGGTATCCAGGGCCAAGGTAAAGTTCGTGTCGATGGTAAGCCGGAAGTCCAGCGTCACGTCGCCATTGACGTTTTCCAGCACGGTTACCGTATCGCGTACGGATTCGTCCTGGTTGGGGAACCATTCCGAAAGATTGAAGAACGTGACGAAGGAGTAGCCTGGTTTGGTGAAGGAGAGGTCTGTCTCGCCAGTGAGTTTGTCGTTCACGGACGTGGGAGAATCTGTGTTGTCCGAACAGGCAACAGCACCAAACACCAAACAGGCAACCAGGCAACACCGTAAGGACGCAATCATAGGAGATCCAGGACAGAAGTGAAACACCGTTGTACAATACTTGTACGCCACATGCAACCTGGCAGGACGCGAGTTCTGGTGCCATGACAAACGTCATACCGTAGCGATGCCGTAGGGGGGGGCGGTCCGGATGATGACTTCGCTTGTCATCACGATTTCCCTTCAAACGAAACCACCATGGAACCAATCCCAACGTTGCCGCGGACGCATCTTCGGGGCTAACTTTGTGGTTCACTGGTTCAACCACGAGAAGTATCATGAAGATCACGCTTCCTAATGGCGACGTACGCGAGGTATCCGAGGGTACCACGGGAATGGACATCGCCAAGAGCATATCAGACGGCCTGGCGCGCATCGCCGTAGGCATCCTTGTCAACGAGGCCCCCTTCGATTTATCACGGCCCATTACGACGGATGCAACGGTGCGAATCCTGACGTTTGATGACGATGCCGGCAAGGAGATCTTCTGGCACTCGACAGCGCACCTGATGGCGGAGGCACTGGAGGCACTCTATCCGGGCGTCAAGTTCGGTATTGGACCACCCATCGAACAAGGGTTCTACTATGACGTAGACCTGCCCGATGGCAAAAAGCTCAGCGTAGAAGACCTGCCAGTGATCGAAGCCAAGATGGCAGAACTCGTAAAACGCGACGTTCCCTACCAACGCGAAGAAGTAACCTGGGATGATGCCGTTGCCTACTTCACGGAAAAAGGTGATCAGTATAAGCTGGAACTGCTTGATGGCCTCAAAGGACAACAAGTGACGTTCTATCGCCAGGGGGACTTTACAGACCTTTGCCGTGGTACGCACGTTCCTTCTACGGGCATGATCAAGTATCCCAAGCTGCTGAGCGTGGCGGGCGCCTACTGGCGTGGGGATGAGAAACGTCAGGTACTGACGCGGATTTACGGGATCTCGTTCCCGAAAAAGAATCAACTCGAAGAATTCGTTAAACAACGCGAAGAAGCAGAACGGCGAGACCATCGAAAGTTGGGCCGCGAACTCGAGTTGTACCTTCTGACGCCCACCATCGGAGGTGGCCTACCCGTCTGGTTACCCAATGGTACCGTGCTGCGCCGGCGTCTGGAAGCCTTCCTGCGCGATGAACAGGTAAAGCGCGGATATCAGGAAGTCATTACGCCGCACATCGGTAATCTGGAGTTATACAAGACATCAGGACACTATCCATACTACAGCGACTCGCAGTTCGATCCCATCAAGGTAGAAGACGAAGAGTACTTGCTGAAGCCCATGAATTGTCCGCACCACCACCAGATATACCTCTCCAAACCCCGCTCCTATCGCGACCTACCGGTGCGCCTGGCAGAGTTTGGCACTGTGTACCGCTACGAACAATCCGGCGAACTCAATGGCTTGTCGCGCGTGCGCGGATTCACGCAGGATGACGCCCATATCTACTGTACGCATGATCAGCTGAAGGACGAAATCAAGAACGTCATCGACCTGACGCAGACGGTCTTCCGAACGTTTGGCATGGACGTGAGCACGCGCCTTTCGTTCCGTGACGACAATGCCTCGAAGTACGGTGGCGACCTTGCCCTGTGGGAGCGCGCCCAGGCGGAAATCAAAGACGTAGCCGACGAGCTGAATCTGGACTATTTCATCGGACTGGGCGAAGCGGCATTCTATGGTCCCAAAATCGACTTCATCGTGCGCGATGCCATTGGCCGCAAGTGGCAGCTAGGTACCGTGCAGGTTGACTACGTCATGCCCGAGCGCTTCAACCTCGAATACGTTGGCGCCGACAATGCCAAACACCGTCCCGTTATCATCCACCGCGCACCCTTTGGCTCGATGGAGCGCTTTATTTCCATCCTGATCGAACACTATGCGGGTAACTTCCCGTTCTGGATTGCGCCCGTCCAATGCACCGTACTTCCCATTGCCGACGCCCACCACAGCTTTGCCCGCGATGTAGCCGCCGAGCTTGAACGTCGCGGTATCCGTGTTCATGTGGACCTCCGCAACGAAAAGATTTCGCGAAAGGTCGCCGAAAGCGAACAGAAGAAGATTCCCTTTGCCTTCGTCATAGGCGGCAAAGAAGTAGAGA
>JALOMA010000216.1 GCA_025455735.1 Candidatus Kapaibacterium sp. | reverse complement strand
ATCGAAGACCCTCCACCTGGGTGGAAGGATTGGCTTCAACGGAATGGGTGGAACGTCTTCTGCCACGCAGCGCAATGCCGATACCGTAGCATCATACGAACTGTCTTCGTCTACGTCGACGCTCGAACTTGCTCCCGTGGTGGAATTCTACGACCTGATTCCCAATCTATCGCTCCACCCGCTCGTTGGGCTGGAGCTTGGCATTCCTCTTGGACAATCCATCACACAAACGGCGCAGGTCTCCGCAACGGCGTTCGGCAACAACCAGCGCGAGACGATTGTGGACGGCGCCTCCATTCCGAACACGACCCTGCGGGCAGCGTTGCTTGTTGGTATCGGCTATACGGCCAAGCTTTCGGACCGCTGGTACATTCAACCCGAGCTGACGTACCGCCTGCCCCTTACCAACGTATCAAGTGCCCAAGCCTATTCTCCATGGACGGTATCGCAGATTCGATTGTCGGTGAATGTGTTCTTTGGTTTCGGTAGCGACGACTCCAGCCCCACCACATCGTCGACGTCGCGTATCAGTGCGTCCATGGATAGAATTGTCTCATTGGACGATGTTGGACGCGAGCAACCCGTATCGCAGATAGCCGTGGAGGATATGCGATACAATGAGATGTTCCCGTTGATTCCCTATGCCTTTTACGGCGAGAATAGTGCAACGCCCGACCCCGCGCTTCAGAATCGTACCGTCGATCCCACACGCGGAGAATTTTCGTCCGATGGACTGCCCCTGGACGCCATCGAGATCAATCGCAACCTTCTGAACGTGCTGGGATCTCGGCTTCGGTCCACGCCGCAAGCCACGCTTACCATCACCGGGACGCATGACGGGAAGGGCGAAGCCAAAACTGCCAACCTTGCCTTGCAGCGGGCAGAGTCAGTGAAGACCTATCTCCAGTCCGCATTTGGTATCGACGCTTCACGACTGAAGGTGGAACAGCGCGGTGTTCCTGCACGTCCGTCATCATCGACGGATGCTGACGGTGTGGCGGAGAATCGCCGTGTAGAATTCAGCAGTAACGTGCCGGACATACTATCGCCCATCATCCTTACGGCAGAAAATCAGCGCATTGCCGACCCCGAGTTGATTGTCTTTTACCCCAACGTGGTTACGGAGGACAGTGTACGTTCGTGGACGTTACGCATTGCCCAGGCAGGAAGTACGCTACGCGACATCAACGGCAAGGGCAGGCCTGGATCGCTCTCATGGACGATCAAACCCAATGAGTTGTCCAATGCGCAGGTGCCCGTCGACTGGGAATTCACTGTTGCCTCCACGGCTGGCGACACAGCCCTGGCAACGGGCTCCATACCGGTGGAGTATCTCAGCAGCGTTCGCAAGCGGACGGAAGACCTGCCGGACAAATCCATTGACAAGTATTCGCTTGTTCTCTTTGACTTCGACAAATCCGAGCTTACACCGGACAACCGTCGCGTCCTTGAGCAAATGGTACTGCCATCCATCAAGACGAACTCCAAGGTCACGGTCATTGGATACACGGACCGTATCGGCGGCGAGGACTACAATAAAAAACTCTCGAAGGAACGCGCCGAGGCCGTAAAAGCGTTTCTCGCAGCGCGGGCAAAGGATGCCAAGTATTCGGCTGCTGGCGTTGGAGAGCAGAATACGCTCTTTACCCAGGAGCAGCCCATTGGCCGTCAGCTTAGCCGTACTGTACAAGTCGTGGTAGAAACACCACGGCGTTAACGTCTGCACACTGCACGAGGACATCACGTTGTACAAACACCTGCCATCAATTGATTCACCCTTCGACTTGCGCAAGCTTCCGGAAACCGAGCTTCGCACGGTATCGGAAGAGGTGCGCGAGTTCCTCGTTGATACGATCACGAAGGTCGGCGGCCATTTTGGGGCCGGCCTGGGTACCGTCGAGTTAACCGTTGCCTTGCACTACGTGTACAACACCCCAACGGACAAGATCGTGTGGGATACGGGGCATCAGGCCTATCCGCACAAGATCCTCACGGGCCGCAAGGACCTGCTCCACACCATACGGCAGAAAAACGGCTTGTCCGGGTTTCTCAAGCGTACGGAAAGCGAGTACGACGATTTTGGTGCGGGCCACGCTACCACGTCTATTTCGGCAGCGTTAGGCATGGCGGCTGCACGCGATCAACTCAAGGAAGACTACAAGGTGGTGGCAGTCATCGGCGATGGTGCGATGACGGGTGGATTGGCATACGAGGCCATGAACAACTGCGGTGTGCTCAAAAGCGACATTCTCGTTGTCTTGAACGACAACAACATGTCCATTGCCCCCAACGTATGGGCCCTATCGAACTACTTTTCGGAGATTTTTGCCTCCCCTACCGGCCGCCGGCTTCGTGAGAGCATTGTAGGCATGACGGAGCGAATGGACTCGATTGGCGATCGTATTCGCAGTGTGGCCCACCGCATCGAGGGTGGCATGAAGGCCGTCATCACTCCTGGGATGTTGTTCGAGGCGTTGGGCTTTCGCTACTTTGGGCCGGTCAGCGGGCACAACGTCAACCAACTGGTGCGCATGCTCCAGGGTATTCGCGAAATGAAGGGTCCGATATTGCTCCACACCATCACGCAGAAAGGCAAGGGTTATGGTCCTGCGGAGCGCGACAAGCAGTTTCTCCATGCGATTGGCAAGGTAGACAAGATCACGGGCAAGGCGTTTCCCAGTGCGGCCCCGGCCAAACCGCAGCCACCGACCTATCAGAAGGTCTTTGGCGAGGCCATGGTGGAAATTTGCTCGACGAATCCAAAGGTTGTTGGCATAACGGCAGCCATGCCGGATGGTACGGGCTTGGACATTGTGCAGAAGCATCACCCCGACAAGGTCTATGACGTTGGGATCGCCGAAGGCCATGCAGTCACCTTTGCTGCCGGCCTGGCCACGCAGGGTATCGTTCCCGTGGTTGCCATCTATTCCAGTTTTCTGCAGCGGGCCATCGATCATATCGTCCACGACTGTGCCTTGCAGCATCTTCATGTTGTTTTTGCCTTGGATCGTTCGGGTGTTGTAGGTGCCGACGGCCCCACGCACCATGGTGTTCTGGACGTAGCGTATTTGCGTATGATCCAGGGCATGGTGGTGATGGCACCCAAGGACGAGCAGGAGCTCCGCGATATGCTATGGACGGCGATCCACGCCTACAAGGACGGTCCGATCTCACTACGATATCCCCGCGGCAACGCTGTGGGTGTGCCCATTCGGCCGATGCAGGCCATTGACATTGGCAAGAGCGAAACACTGCGTACTGGCACGGACGTTGCCGTGCTCGCGTTTGGCCACTGTGTAGCGCCAGCGTTGGCAGCAGCGGATCAATTGGCGGCGCAAGGCTTCAACGTGGAAGTTGTCAACGCCCGGTTTGCCAAACCACTGGATACGGCGATGCTGGACGACGTGGCTCGGCGCATTGGGCGCATCGTGACTGTGGAGGACGGACAGATCCTTGGTGGCTTTGGTAGCGCGGTGGCGGAATATGTTGCGCAAGCTCATGGCCGCACTGTGGACGTACGATTGCATGGCATTGACGACGTTCCCGTGGAACACGGCACGCAGCAGGAGCTCTGGGCCGACCTCCAGCTGGACGCCGAAGGCATAGCGCACGTCGTGCGGGACTTCCTTGCCGAATGTGCTGTTCGTGAAGCCACTCGCCTACTGTAATTCAATCGTTCTTCGTAAGTTTGCAACCCTTGTTTGTCGTCTTGGTACAAGGCAACAAACCCGATCCCGTAGCTCAGCTGGCTAGAGCATTTGACTTTTAATCAAAGGGTCCTGGGTTCGAGTCCCAGCGGGATCACCATACAAGAAGGCCGTATCGCTAACAGTGATGCGGCCTTTTTGCTAAGCCGTGGCACAAGTCCAAGTCCCCTAACTGACCTGTCTTAACTTGCTGAATTGGTACCGTAGTGGTACCACGTTTGGGGTAGCGTTCGCTGTGGAAGAATGCCATGTGCCGGATTCAGTTCGTCGACGTTTCTCGACAATCGATTCTTGGGAGGCCTTCGTATGCTTGAGCTCAAAGCAGGACACGCGTCCATCACTTCGTACTTTCAAGAGCTGGCCAATATCACAGCTCATGGCCACAGTAACGAAATGTCGGTTCGGAATGCCTTTCAGGACCTTCTTCAAACCCTGTCCAAAAAGGTTCAATGGCAGTTCATCGAGGAATACCCTATCAAGCGTGCTGGCCGTCGCGATGCCTTTGTCGATGGTGCCTTGCTGGATCAGT
>JALOMA010000040.1 GCA_025455735.1 Candidatus Kapaibacterium sp. | reverse complement strand
ACGCCCAGGACGATCTCGGAATCGCTGACGTTCATCTGACAGCCATACGTTTCCACATATACCGTTCTGGTAGGGGGCTCGGCAGCAACGGTGGCGACGGCGGCGTCGCCCACAACGGGGAGTTCCAGGATTGTTGACATACTCAAAAATACGTTCTTGCTAGTGTTGATCGACAGTCCGCAGTGCAGTATATGCAAGGGAAATCACATCGTCGCAGCGATTGTGGGCCTGCAACAGATGCTCCGGTTGTGCCGCATTGGCATGATCCATGAGCCGAATCATGGCCCGAAGGGTTCGCGCCGCACCCAACATATCGTGCAAATGGCGGCGGAACGTTGACGCATCCGGGGCCGACCGACAGTATTCGCCGTGGCGCACAAGGCTGGTTACCAACGTGACCAGCACGTGTTTCCACGAGGCCCCCTGACAGGAATCGCAAAGGGTGATGAGGGTTACGGCTGTCGCGTCTACGCTAGTGAAGAGCGGTGAATGCATGGTAGGCTTCGATGGTTGAACCATCGTGCCGCGGAAACCATGAACGTGACGCTAGCGCGGGCGCGTGCGGCCACCGAGAGGAGAGGGGATGGTATCCGTTGTGAGCGTGGTTGAGCCAATGTAGACAACGTCGCCGGTAGAAGAAGGACGGGAATACAGGTACCTTCCGACAAATATCTCGGCGTTGCGTTCGCCGCCATGGTTGACGAATGCGGAGTCTGAATACAAGCCAAAGGCATTATAGCGAGCCGTTCCAGCGAGCTGAATGCGGGCAATGCCCGTAGAGCAGGATGAAAAGTATGCCGTGCTTTCGCCGGTCATGGTGATTGCCATGCTATCCGAACGAAGCCGCTCCACGGTAACGGTACCGGAGCCACGATGGGAAAGCCGGAAGACGTCCGTGCGTATGCTATCCCTACACGTAATGCTTGTCCGTCCTTCGACGTCCACACCAGTGAACACGGGAGCATAGACATCGACTTCAATGGCCGAAGAAAGCAGTCGCTCCTCTGTTGAGCGTACCGTGAGGATGCCATTTTCGACCGTGGTGATGATCTTGTCGATGAGATTATCATCAGTAGCCACACGCACGAACGATTCTTCGCTACGATGTAGGACGAGCTGGATATTGCTCGACGATGCAACGGCAGTAAATGCCCCCGGACGACGTTCCTGCGTGACGATACGGCCACTGCCCAGGCCTTCATCGGCGCAGGAGCCCAAGACGCCGGCGAAGAGCACGAGGATGGCGGCCCACATCACAGCCGGGTGCCTAGATAGTGGGGGAGCATGGCACGCCACGTTGGCCAGTCATGCGACCATTCGCGTCCCCATAGGTCTACATCATGGGGAATGCCCTTCATGGAGAGCACGCGACCGATGGCCTCGGACGCTGCAGGGTCTTCATAGTTGCCACGGCCAGACAAAAACGAGACCGTGTGCTTGCTCCGTAGAAGATTGAGCCAGTACTGATCCGTTAGATTGGGGAGATAGTCCATCGGCGAGTTGAAGTAACAATCTTCATCGTAGTAGCCCTTGGAGTATGACTTCAGGTCGTAGATGCCACTCATGGCAATGACGCCATCGAAGACGTCCGGTCGCCGGAAAAAACAATTGGCAGCGTGGAACGCGCCAAGTGAAACACCAGATGTGATGATGGGTGTAGGACCGTCGCAATCACGGTAAATGAATGGCACCACTTCGTCCACGATGTACTGGTTGTATTGCTGGTGCCGCACGATCTTTTGTCGGCCGAAGAGCCGATCGTTGAGCCAACTCTCCGAGTTGATCGAGTTTATGGAGTAGACTTTCACCCTGCCAGCCTCGATAAACGGGGCTATGGACTCGATGAGATGAAAACGCTCATACTCCAGATAATCCGCTGCTGCACTCGGAAACAACAGCAATGCCTGGCCAAAGTGACCATAGGCTACAATCTCCATTGTCCGATCCAGATTCGGACTCCACCATGACATCAGCTCTCTTCGCATACGTCGTTCCTTGATTTGGACTACCAATGTACAAAACGCCGTCCAGCCAAGGGTACGTGATCGCATTCCAATCGTACGGAACCTGATACGGTACCGAATGGTGTGACGTTTCTTCGGAAACCCGGTTCTTGCGCCGACCTTCCCTCATACCATCGCAATCGCATGAAGTGTATTCTGTTCTTCCTCGTAGCAGCCAGCCTAGCTGCCTATGGCCAACGTTTGCCTGTAGCCTACAATGAAACCTTTGACCTTCCAGAACCACCACGCTGGTTTCTTGGCACAGGACCCAACTCGGTAACCAAGGTGGAGAATGGACGCTACGTTTTTGACTGGTTCACGGATGCTGAATCGGTCGTCCGCACGTTTCATCACTACTTGGACTTGGAAGCAGACTATGAAATTGAGGCTGTGATGCGTCTGGAGAGCGGTAGCGAACGGAATGGATATGGAGTGGTCTGGGGATCTCCAACAACGGCCGATCTCTTCGTGTTCTCCATTGCCTCGGATGGCCACTGCGTCCTCTGGCGGTGGAAGAACAACGAAGCTGAGGTTCTGGTGCCATGGGGAAAAGGTGCGGGCATTCGGCCAATCCGAAACGACAATGTCATTCGCATCGAAAGTAAAGAGGGACGTTGGAACATCTATGTGAATGACTCGCTGTGCATCGATCATCGAGCCCTGGCACCTTCAGGATTCCTATTTGGTATCCATAATACGAATACGATGAAGTTGACCTGCGATCGGTTTACGATTCGACAACAGCAGCCGCCAATTCGTCGTGCGGCTGATCCACCGTCGCCGCTGAAAAAAGTCAGACTGTCGGATCATGTCAATTCAACAGCCGACGAAACGGTACCCATTGTCTCGTCGGATGGTCAGAAACTGTACTTCTCACGCATGAAACACGCTGAGAATACGACACATGACGACCTGGGAGACATTTGGGTGTCGACATTACAGTCCAATGGACAATGGGGGCGTGCTGAACGAATGGCATGGCCCCTGAATAACACTGCGCCGAACTACATCATTTCCTTGTCCAATGATCGAACAAGAATGTTGCTTGCCAACACCTATCATCCTAATGGAGAAAACAAAGGAGGTGGGTTTAGCTCTTCCATGAAAACAGCCACTGGTTGGACGGTCCCACAGGACGTCGTAGTGACGGATTGGTATAACCGCGATAATCTGATGGAAGCGTGCGCTTCGCCAGATGGCACCGTACTTCTCATGGCAATTCGGACGGACAATACGCGTGGTCGCCGCGATATCTTCGCTTCGTTCCTCCAGGAAGACAATACATGGTCACGACCAGTAAACATCGGCAATGACGTAAATAGCTTTGGCGAAGAGAGTTACCCGTTCATTGCTGCCGATGGCGTTACCATGTACTTTTCGTCCGAAGGACGTCCCGGTTACGGTGGATTCGATATCTACATGACCCGTAGGTTGGATGACAGTTGGCGGTCATGGTCGGAGCCTGTTAATCTTGGTCCTGCTGTAAACTCCGACAAGGACAATTTCTACTACTATGTTACTGCCGACGGCGCCTATGCATATGTGGTCGACAGTGATCCGAAGACAGGTTTGGATATACACCGCCTTGACGTAGCCGCCGCCAACAAGCCCAAGCCCGTCGTTATTGTTCGAGGAACGGTCGTCCATGCACGCACGGGTAAGGCACTGCAAGCAAGCGTCGAGATACGACCCTTAACAGGACCTGGGGACGTAAAACGCATGTTCACCGATCCTGCCGATGGGTCGTTTAGTTTGGTTCTTCCAGCTGGGGTCGACTACGGCATCAATGCCGTTGCTGATGATTTTTTTGCGGTGAGTGAACGCATCAATGCAATGAATATCGAGGAGTCAACCACCCTCGAGCGCAACTTGGCATTGGAGCCCGTTGAACGTGGTCGAGCTATCGTATTGAAGAATATCTTTTTTAAGTCCGGTACCGCCGAACTTGAGCAAGAATCCATGGTCGAGATTCAACGCCTGGCTGAACTACTCCAGGAGAACCAGACGATGGCAATCGCCATAGTAGGCCACACGGACAATGTTGGTAGCGACTCCGATAATATGATACTCAGCTCGATGCGGGCACAGGCTGTAAAGACCGCTCTGGAATCCTTGGGAATATCGGCAAGTCGATTGTCCTCGAAAGGCTTTGGGGAAACGTCACCAGTGGCTGACAACACGACGGAACAAGGGCGACAGAAAAACCGCCGCGTTGAGTTTATCATTCAGTAGTCGTCTCAATCCTGGAGATGGACAAAGTACAGTCCATCGGGCATCGCCGTCATTGCCTGCGCCGAAACCTCCTCGCCCACGATCGTCCATACACGGATGGCCCGTGTAAGGATCGCCGTGGATTCGACTGTTCCACGATGGTAAACCATGGAGATAATCGGGCTTCGGGTCTTGGGACGAAAAATCTTGTCACTATCAACGGCCGTTGGGACGTCGCATCGGCTGAATTGTCTGAAGAATGACCACATTTCCACGCTGGCATTCATGTCCATATTTACGGCCCCAAGGTAGCTCATTTCATCAGGAACAGGCACACCTGGCCATGTATGGCCTCCACCGTCGATAATAACTTGTCGTACGGATGTAGAACAGGCGCAATCGGTAAAGGACCGTTGAACTACGATTGACTCGTCTTCAAGATTGACGTCATCTAGATACTCAAAACTACCAGCGGTCGAGCACCTGTTGATTGCCGACCATTTATTTGCCAGTGAATCAAATGCTACGATGTGTTTGGATTCGGGATTGGGCATAGGTCCCCCGTCATATGGAACACCAGGGTCAAAGGTTCCAAAAAATGCAATAACTGCAGTTGGAAACAGTGGTTTGCAAGAAACAAACAAGTCCACATCCATGGACGCACCCACCATCCCAATGGCTGCGTACCGTCCGGATGCTTCGCATGCCATCCGCACGGCCATAAAGCCACCGTTTGAATATCCTCCAAGATAGCAACGGCTGTCATCGACGTTGTACCGTTCGACGAGGCTATCGACCAATGAGCTAAGAAACAACACATCATTTACACCAGCCTGATCCGCCTCCGTATTTCGCCCATCTGCCCATACGTAGCCAGAGAACAGCGGGGTTATAGCCTGCGGATATACAACAATAAACTTTTCTGCATCGGAGACGGTGTTCATTTCCGTAAACGATACCATGTCAGTCATCGTTCGTCCTGCACCGTGAAGCAATACGACGGCAGGAACAGTCTGGTCGGGCGAAATTCCCGCTGGAATGTGAACGGTGAACGTCCTCATGCGTCCATCGACAAGGACGCTATCCAGAATGTCTCTCTGGCAATATGCTGATTTCACACTTCCGCAGAACAAGACGAACACAATAACCAAGAGGCGAGACATGGTAATTCCTTGATAAAAGTCACATCAAGGACAAAAATAGAGTCTCAAATGGTGTTCAAGAATGTGGATGCGAAAATGACGTACAACCGTTAACGCGCGCGCTCGAAATTCGGTATCATCGATAGACTGTATACGTACATCAGGTATTCAGCTTCCTCGATGGATTGTTTTTGTACAATTCGAGCGCTGCATCCAGTGAACGGACGGGCATTTCTCCGCCGTGAATGTGCGGCAGAAGGTGAATTAACCTCATGTAACAACTGCTTGTCGTCTGTGGGATTACGATCCAACTGGTTGGATGGTCGATGGCAGATCCCACACTTGAATATCAATGGCAAGCAGAATGGCCCCACTGTGGACGTGAATTTCCACCGTGTCATCAGTAGCTCGGTTCCGCGCACCTTCACGAATACCAAGGGCTAGTTCTTCATTGACAAGGGGCCATGCCAAACCCTTGGTAGTAAGCTGTGCGATAGGCTGGGGAATCAGCGACACGGTTTCGTCTGGTAATGCTTGAAAGGAAACAGAAGAGTACACGGGAAAGCAGTGGCGGCGGCCTTCCACAACGGAGATATTCATGCTACTTCCGTATCGCATGAGCACACTCCAGTTATTGAGGGAGTGTTCCAGGTCTCCACCGTGGAATCCAACAACGAATAGCGTGGAATGCAGCATCTGCTGTGCCACGACAAGGGCTTTTTCGAAGTCATTGCTATCCTGGTCAGGTCGTGCCAGAATAGTGGCCAGAGGGGCAATCTCATGAAGAATATCCACATGGATGCTATCCAAGTCGCCAACTACGATATCTGGAACAACACCCTTGGCGAACAACGTATTTGTGGCGCCGTCCGCTGCTATAATTGGGATATGAGCAAGATGTTCAAAGAATCCCAACGGGGGGAGATCTCCGTTGAGGCATATGATAGCGTCGGGAAGGGCTTTTCGATCCAGCAAATTCAACCGAGGCCCCTTTCCCAAGTGTCAAAGATGCGATGAAGATGTTCGATACCGTCCGTGAGAGCTGCAGGACCAGGTTGTAGGATAATCGGTGAGGGGATTTCGAACATCATGGACGTTTGTGCTGGTCGAAACAGCTCCCATCCGGCACGTGCTCGTACTTTGTCGGGCTTGAACATCTTGCCACACCAAGAAGCAATCATAACGTCAGGGTTACGGCGGACGGGTTCGAGAGGATCGGTGAGAATCCGTTCCTTAGCGTTTGGATACTGGCGATTCTCTGCGAAGACGTCATTACCTCCGCAGATTTCCACCAGTTCGCTTACCCAGGCAATTCCAGTGATGAGCGGATCGTACCATTCTTCGAAATAGACATGTGGTTTGCGGCGCCTGGCTGCTCCGCGGTCTGCTGCGTCGTCAACACGATGGCGCAGCGTGGTGGCGTATTGCCCTGCATGATCTGCAAGACCAACCATGGCACCAAGGCGGACGATCATATCCAGGATGCCGTCCACGGTACGGTGATTGAAGCAATGGACTTCGATACCACGGCGGATCAGTTCAGCGCAGATGTCGGCCTGAAGATCGCTCCACGCCAGGACCAGATCTGGTTTAAGAGCCAGGATGTCGTCGAAACGAGCATCGAGGTAGGTGGAGACCTTGGGCTTTTCTTTGCGAACTCTGGCTGGGCGAACGGCAAAACCCGAAACACCTACGATGAGATCGTCGGCACCCAGCGCATAGAGTGTTTCAACGGTTTCTTCCGTGAGGCATACCAGCCGACGCGGAGTGGAGCGTACGGGCATGTTCTAGCGTTGCCTGGAGGGTGGCCGTTTCGATGTTGAGGGCATAAGGAGGACGTACCGGCGATCGTGTTTCACGACGCTATTGTAGAACGACTTGTATGACTGATATTCCTTGGTATCTACCCAGGAGCGATTAAAAACGCTCTGCCGATTGAGATTCAAGCGATTGCCTGCAACAGCGGAAGTAATGGTGCTGGACGCCACGTCATGCGAAGCGGAAAAGGCGGGGGCAAGCCCTTGCGGATTGAAGCCATCAGGCATCGTTATGGAAACCGTTTCCGTAATCGTGTCGCGGTAATTAAAAAAGTCATATGGGTGTTTTCGCTGCTCGTAGGACAATGCCTCGTTCGGCTCGAAGGGCCAATACCAAGGGATGCGGAAGATGCGGGCGTCGGCAGCTTCGATAAGGAAGTCCGGCACGGTAAACTCCATGGTATAGCTCACGGCATCCGACAGCGTGTCGATGCCGGTGATGGTCAGTCGGTCGAGCGTAACATCGGGAAAGTCAGAGGACAAGCTCTCCAGCATGGATTTTTGGCGCTCCTTTTCGCTTTGATTACGAAAGCGTGAGCGGAACATCTGTGATCGAGCGCCAGTGTGGGTGAGTTGTTGCACAATACGTGCTGAGTTATCGGGACGAATCTCAACCGTTGTTTTCGCCACCACGTTGTTGGGCTTGAAGAGTTCGCGTGTTAGCCTGAACGGAGCCTTTTCACCTGGTTTAATGAGCAGGCAAAATGCATCTACATCGGCAAATGGGATGGAACCAATTGGCATGTCATCTGCGGTCAGGTCCAGGAAGAGTCTGCCTCGGGCTGTTTCAACTGCCACAATGGCGTGGTCGAAGAGCGTCACCGACGGCAACAATTCAGGCTGCAGCGGAGACGTATTCGTACGAACGAGGACGTGCCAAGCGGCGATGCCACGCTCTTGAAGCATACTTATGCAAAGAGTTGCCACGTCCTTGCAGTCGCCAATCCGCGTAGCAAAGACGTCACGAGCCTTTTGGGGAATAATGCCACTTTGGCGGAACGGAACGCTGCTGTAGCGCACCTCGGAGGTAATGTACTTGTAGACGCGTTCGATGATGGTTTGCTCGGATAGGGCCGCAGAACGAGGTGCCAGACTGTCCATGAGTTTCCTGATCTCGTACGTCGACCGTGTTTTGGGGCGAGCAATGTCGTAGTACCACTCCGATAGGATTCCCCAGTCTGGAATAGAGGAAATGAGAACCTGTTTCCCTATTTCGCCGAAACCGGGCATGCCATCTTCGACTTCTATTGCTGGCATATTCGACGTTTGCCACGTATACATCGTACCCAATGCCGTTTCAGACGTGGTAGGTGTAATGGATGCGTTCAGAGCTTTCCATTGGAATGGCTGATGGGGTGGTACGATGAGCGACACGCGCGTAAACAACGTTGGGAGGTAGGCATCGAACGAATAGTCGCACCAGAAATGCCGATGCAGGCTACCATATCGATATTCACGAGCCCGATATCGAACGTGGATGATATCACCAGGTTCGAGACTCTTGAAGACCAGTTCCCTGCCCGACCGGTCGGCTTGAATTTCCCGACCATTACCTTTCAGAACGACAGCCTTTTCCAGGAGGACGCTTCCATCGCCGTCGTAAGGAACGTACCACTCCTTGAAACGGTCGATGCCCTCTACGGTCAGAATCTTCAGGACGATGTCGGCAAGCACTTCACTGCGAGACCCGTCATAGACGATACGACGAACATCATCGAGCAGGACAACGGCATCATCATCGGGGAAATCTGCTGGTGACGGTGCCATGGAGATGACGGAATCAACAGGTGCAGAGGGAAGGAGTGACCACGGCGAGGGCTGACCGTTCAGGTCGCGAAGGGCCTCTCGTGCATCGAAGTTTGCGGGGTCGGCCTCGAGCGCTCGCTTGAACGACGCGTCGGCGCCAGCTTTGTCGAACAGTGCCTGGTAGAGCGTTCCGGCGCGCATCCAAAGGGACGACACGGTAGGCGCAATGTCCAAGGCCTTGCGAATTTCCGCTATCGCGGATGGGAAGTCCTTCAAGCCGGCATAGGTTTCGCTGCGTTGGACAAAATACCCCGGTGCGGCAGGATTGATGGAAAGCAGACGGTCGTACTGGTGATTCCATTCATCGAGCCTACCATCTTCCTTGTAGAGATTGGCCAACATCATGATTCCGCTTTCCGTTACGATCGTCTCGAGGTGTCTGTTGACGATGGCAATGGCGCCAGGAATACGTTTGGGACCACGGAGTGCCATCACGACGTTGGCGCTGGTGTAGCTCAGGTTGCTGGGATACAGTTCGAAAGCACGAACGGTAAGTTCGTTGATATCCTGTAGGCGATTCTTCCTTCGGGCAATTGCAAGTGCGGCATCGAACCACATCTCGGATTCGGGTAATCGCTCGCCCAGCTGTTGCAGCAGTTCCTCCGCATCGTCCGTCCGGTCTTGGTCAAGGAAACGCGATAGCTTGCGGACAAGGATGGACGGTAGCTCAGGGGCAAGTTGTTCCATGAGGTCGACAGTTGACTCAGCTTCCGTCTCGCGGTTGGAGCGTGAATAGGCCTCGGCAAGGAGATTTAGGACGATGTAGCTGCGGGGGTGCGCTTCCAGAGCTTCCAGAAGTACTTCCTCGGCAAGGGCAGCTTGGTCGTTCCGTAAGTATGTCTCTGCCAACAACAACCGATGTTCTGGCTGATTGGGGAAGGCGCGAATGCGATCCTTTAGTGTCGAGACGAACGGATTCGTTTGGATGACACTCTGAATACGCACGGACGGCACTGGCTTGGGTTCGGTCTGCGCTGGCAGGTCCAGCGCTTCACCTATGGCGTCGGTGAATCGGAGGAAGAAGTTGCACCGGGGAATCTCGCTGGAGGCCAGTTTCACGAGGACCTTGTTCCAACCTTTCGCGAGCGTAACCTCGCTGATGTAGGTGTCGAGGTCATTGTTATGTTCTTCAAACGTCTCATTGACCAGCTGGTCGTTCAACCAAAGTTTGAATGCTCCTGATGTTCCCAGTCTGATATGGACGCGTTGTTCCTTGGAGGACTCCACATACGTGATGGCGTAAAAGACCGCCTGTGTTGAGGGGAAATAGCGGGCCATATCGATCCAACCATCATTGCGTGTAACGGCGGGTTCATGCCACCGAATGCGCGCACCCGAAACGCCCTCGTAGGTGGCCTCTGGATTGTCTTCCTTTTCTGGCTGAAAGACGCGCTCAAAGCCCGAGGCGGATATGTTCTCGAATGGACCAATCAGACGCCAGGATCGGATTGGTGCATTCTTGTCGTGTAGTTTCCGAGAGCCTCGGGCATCGCCGCGCTGCTCTTCGGCGTCGGCGAGTGCCGTATACGCCACTGCCTTTTGGATGCCGAGTGGATCTGGTTTCGCCAAAACGTCGCTATAGAGGGAAAGCAAGTCCGATCCTGCACGTAATCCAACACGTAGGCGTTCTGTCAGTTGCGACGCATTCAGGATAGTGTAGGGATCGGATGAGTTCCGAATGGCTGTCAGCAGCCAGCGGTGTGCGTCGGACGACTTCCGTTGGGCTTCGAACGCCATCGACAGGCCTAAGGCGGAACGAGCATCCTTAGGGTTATTGGCAAAAGCACGCTGAAAAGCGCGTTCGGCGTCCGAAAAGCGGTTTGAAAGCAGGAGTGACCAACCATCGGTATCCTGGGCGGGAACAATGCCGTAGCTCAGAAGGAGCACGAGAGAAGCACAGAGAAGCCTTGCGTAAGAAAAGGTTGTCATGCGTGTGCGGTAGTGTGTTGTTGCTTTTGCTATGTTGCGGCGAAACGGCCACAATCTACCGAAACCGCCATGTTTACCGTAACATCTCTCCTCGTCCCAACGGACTTTTCCGAAAACGCTCGGCAGGCTCTGTCGATGGCGGCAGAGATTGCACGCCCATCCAAAGCCGTCCTCCACGTTGTGCACATTGTGGAGCCCGTCGTCTATCCAGCGGATTGGAGCTATGCCCAGGTGGGATTTGCCGATATCGAGCAGGAGTTGTTCGACAATGCCACGAAAGAGCTTGGCGTTTTAAAGGCTTCTCTGGAAGCAGAAGGTCTGACGGTTGTAACGTCCGTGCTACGCGGCCGCGCCAGCGATGAAATCTGTGGTTATGCCCGCACGAACGGTATCTCCATCATTGCCATTGGAACGCATGGCAGGAGTGGTCTGGAACACTTCCTGTTTGGATCAACTACCGAACGTGTCCTGCGCAAGGCCCCCTGCCCAGTCCTGTCCGTTCGTCTCGAACATAACGCCAAAGGCTGATGCCGTTTCTCAAGACTTCCAACCTGGTATCCATCGAGCGCCACATTGTGGAAGAGGGTGCCATGCATCCCGAAGCAACTGGCGAATTCTCGCGGTTGTTGCGGGATTTCACGCTTGCGCTCCGCATTGTGGCCCGCGACGTCCGTCGTGCCGGCCTCAATGACATCCTTGGGCAGACAGATGCCGTGAACACGCACGGAGAACGCGTCAAACGGTTGGATATTCATGCCAATGATGTCATTATTCGTACCATGGAGCGGGGTGGACACTTGTGCGTCATGGCGAGCGAAGAAAATGCCGATCTGATTACCATCCCTCAGCAGCTGACGTGCGGGAAATACGTGCTTGTCTTTGACCCTCTCGACGGGTCCTCGAACATCGACGTCAACGTATCCATCGGTACGATTTTTTCGATCTATCGACGCTTGGACGAACACGACACTGGTCCAGGCACGCTTGCCGACGTCCTACAGCCTGGTTTTCGCCAAGTGGCTGCTGGCTATGCCATGTATGGCTCCAGCACACAGCTGGTATATACGTCAGGCAACGGTGTGGACGTCTTTACGTTTGACCCAACGATCGGCGAATTTCTGTTGACGTTCGAGAAAATCCGTATTCCTCAGCGTGGCAAAATCTACTCCGTGAATTCCGGGAATGCCTATAAATGGCCGCAAGGCATGCGTGATTATGTGTCGCACTTGCTCCGGCCCAGTGATGACGGCCTACGTCCATACTCACTGCGATATGTAGGCACCATGGTAGCGGACATTCACCGCACCCTTCATTATGGCGGCATATTCATGTATCCGCCGGACAGCTCGGCACCATCGGGCAAGCTCCGTCTGGTCTACGAAGTCAACCCTATGGCCTTCATCATGGAGCAAGCCGGTGGGCGTGCTACGGACGGCCACCGGCGTGTGCTTGAGGTTATTCCGGAGTCGCTGCATCAGCGCCTTCCATGCTTCATGGGAAGCGTCGACGATGTTCTGGAAGTTGAGTCCTTCCTTCGGGCAGCCAACGAAATCTCCGGTTAGCGTGAACGCTTCTTGCCGTGTTGGCTGTGGGCCCGTTCTTTCATCGCCTTGAACTTGGCTTGCTGCTCCGCGGTCAGCAGAGCGTTGATTCTTGCATCCACGGCCTCCCGGTGCTTCTGCATCGCGGCGTGGTCCGTTGGCTTGTCTCCAGTACGTTCTGGGCGTGTAGCCTTGGCGTCCTTCATGATGGCCTTCAGCTGTTCCACCTGTGTGTCGCTAAGGGTCAGTTCCTGCTTCAATCTTCCCAAGTTGTGTTTACCTTGATGGAATGCTCCTGAAAGGGGCGTGGCCACAAGTATGGCGGCCATGGCGGCAAGGGCGAGGAGGCGTTTCATGGGGAGTCTCCGGGTGATACGTGAAGTGATGATGGACTGTTCGTCATTGGTGGTGCTGCGACGTCGGGCGCATCGCCGACGTTTAATGATGCTGTTTGCAGGAGAATTCCGCAGTTTCGAAAGGCATAAAGAATGATTACCTTGATGACCACCATTCACGGACGGCGATCATGGACAACAGACGCACTTTTCTGAAGCATACGACACTGGGATCACTGGCACTAGCCACGGGCAGCATTCCGCACGCCATCGGTTATGCGCAAGCGCCTGCGGGTGCCCACACTCTTCCTGCATTGCCGTATGCCACGGATGCATTGCAGCCGCACATCGATGCACAAACCATGGCATTGCATCACGGCAAACATCACTTGGCATATGTCAATGGACTCAACAAAGCCGAACAAGAGCTTGAAAAAGCCCGACAGACTGGTGACTATGCGTTGATTCAACATTGGAGCAAACAAGCGGCATTCCATGGTGGTGGACATTGGCTGCATTCCATGTTCTGGAAGATCATGGCAGCGCCTGGGGCTGGTGGCGGAGGCAACCCCACAGGCAACCTCGAAGCAGCCATCAAGGAGTCATTTGGTTCCGTTGATGCCTTCCGAAAGCAGTTTGCCGCAGCCGCCAACGCCGTGGAAGGCAGTGGATGGGCTCTCGTACACTACAGGCCCGATGACCAACGCCTGATGATTCTTCAGGCCGAAAATCAGCACAAACTCTCCCCATGGGGGGCAACACCCATTATGGGCGTTGATGTGTGGGAACATGCCTATTACCTCACCTATCAAAATCGCCGTGCGGACTATGTTTCCGCCTGGTGGAACGTCGTTAATTGGTCAGCCGTGGAGGCAAATCTCCAGGCCCTTCGGTCCCGATAGGGTAGACACCCTGGTGCCAGGGCCCCTTACGGAAAAAAAATAATGTTGAGGTAACTGTTGAAAACTCTTGCACAGGACAAAACCAGACGTATCTTTGTTGCATAATGCGTGGGCGGACCGCCGCATTCTGATGCCGGGTCATGTTATAGTTCAGTGTTCGAGACGGCATCGACATCAGGTCCGCGAAGGGTTCTTTTATGAACATCTATGTTGGCAATTTGCCGTATTCCGTCGAAGACAATGATCTTCGTAACATGTTCGAGGAATTCGGCGCCGTCGATTCCGCTTCCGTTGTGAAGGACAAGTTCACTGGCCGTTCACGTGGTTTCGGCTTTGTTGAAATGTCCGACAATGACGGTGGATCGAATGCCATCGAGGCAATGAATGGCCGCAGCATGAATGGCCGTAACCTCGTCGTCAACGAGGCACGTCCACGCGAGCCACGTCCCCGTTTCGAACGTCGCGATCGGTATTGATCCGACACTCATCAACCGACTATCCGACTCAAGGGGTTCGATGCATCAGCATCGAACCCCTTTCCTCTTTCAGGCGCTTCGTGGAGCGGTGTGAGTAAAGCGGTAACGGTGCGTATCTTCGTGGTCTTATCCGTTTGACAGGACCTGTAGAATGCAACTCTTCGACACCATAGGCACGCTAGGCCACGAGCAAGTGGTACTGTGTTCCGATCCCGTAACCGGGCTACAAGCTATCATTGCCATACACGACACATCGTTGGGCCCTGCGTTGGGCGGTACACGGATGTGGAAATACGCGTCAAGTAACGATGCCATCGTCGATGCCTTGCGACTATCACGCGGCATGACGTATAAGGCAGCCGTCTCGGGCGTCAATCTTGGCGGTGGAAAGGCCGTTATCATTGGCAATCCACATACGGACAAGAACGAAGCGCTCTTCCGCGCCTACGGGCGTTTTGTAGAGACGCAACGTGGCCGCTACATCACGGCGGAAGACGTGGGCACTGGCGTGCGGGACATGGAGTGGATCCGCATGGAAACCAAATACGTGACGGGCGTTGGCGGCCCTGGTGGTTCTGGTGACCCATCACCCGTAACGGCCTTGGGTGTGTATTCGGGCATGAAGGCGGCAGCAAAGGCAGCCTTCGGTTCCGACTCCCTGGTTGGTAAACGAATCGTCGTTCAGGGTGCGGGAAATGTCGCCACGTATCTCGTACAGTCGCTTGTCAAGGAAGGCGCTGCAGTGTTCGTCAGTGATATCTATGACGACAAAGCTCAGAAGCTGGCCGCCTCCACAGGGGCAACCGTCATCGCCCCAGACGCCGTGTTCACCACACCCTGCGATATCTTTTCGCCCAATGCACTGGGAGCCATCTTGAACGATGAGACCATCCCAGGGCTGTCATGTGCTGTTGTCGCGGGTGGTGCCAACAATCAGCTCAAGGATGAGAACAAGCACGCCCAGATGCTGCGTGATCGGAATATTGTCTATGCTCCAGACTACGTCATCAATGCTGGTGGGTTGATGAACGTGGCATCGGAGGTGGAAGGGTATGATCGTGAGAAAGTCAT
>JALOMA010000215.1 GCA_025455735.1 Candidatus Kapaibacterium sp. | reverse complement strand
CTGTGGCTTGAATGTCGATTGGGGTGAACAGAACCAGATTGACCTCGGACACCGCGAAAATATCATGAATTTCAAACAGTATGTTTTCACAGAAATTGGCGTTGGAATCGTTCGTACGAACGGTGGACTTCAGTCGGGAACGGTCGGGCCCTATGTTATTACCCAGACGTTCGGTATGCGACAAACGCGTTACATTACAGGAGTCGTCTATGCCGATGCCAATAACAATGGGTTCTATGACCAAGGCGAAGGTCTCGCTGGTGTAGAAGTGAAGCCTAATGATGGTGAATTCTATGCTGTGACCTCCAGCTCAGGTGGATATGCGATACCTTTTTCTGGCAATGGATCTGTTGTCATTGCGGCTTCTGGAGGCCCACTTCAATCACCAATGACGAAGACCATTTCCTTCAACAACGAGAACATCAAGGTTGACTTCGTGCCAAGCGCTCAACCGCCAGCGGCCGTTAGCACGCTGAGTCCAGCGAACAACAGCTCCAATATTGAATCTCCCCTAACATTGACATGGCGGTCAGTCCGGGACGTATCCAGTTATGAAGTAGAGCTATCGACCTCGCAGAGCTTTTCTGGATCTGGCGTGACACGTCTGACGACTACCGACACATCGATCCTCGCTCCGAAGCTCCCCTGTTCCGTTCCTGTGTATTGGCGTGTTCGGGCGTCGAATGATGTTGGATCAGGCGCTTGGTCTTCAGTGTGGCAATTCAGACTTCGTCAAGTAACGTCGCAAGTTCCCGGCGTGATTACACCATCACAAACGGCCAATGTTCCCGTTGAAAGCTATGAGACTCGATTCACGTGGAACGCTGCCTCCAACAATGCCGACCGCTACCACATTGTCATTCGCAGGTCAGGTAGCATTCACTTCCAGGATTCAACGATCACGGACACGACCACTACAGTTACCGCAATTACCGAACCAGGTAATTATTCTTGGTCCGTACGGGCAGGCAATGCCTGTGGTTGGCATTCCTACACCACGTCCGTTCCATTCGTGGTGACATTGACGTCCGTGGAGGAAACCACGTCGTTAGCTTTGTCCGCCTTCCAGATTCCTTCACCATATTCTGGCGACGGAACAATATCAATCCCTCCGGACGATCAGCCTCGCATGTGTACCATCGTCGATGGACTTGGTGCAATCGTTGCAACGGTAGTCGTTCCTGCGACCGCAGAATCTATTGTAGTACCGGCACTTCGGACGGCGAATTCCGGTATCTACATGGCGTCGCTCGACCGAGCTGGCAAACGCCAGACAGCAGCATTCTTCATTGCACGGTAGTCGATCCGTTTCGTTGACGTGAATTCAACCTGCCGTTTTTTTTAAAAACACGGCAGGTTTTTTTTTGGAAATGGTGCCATGGCCCCTATCGAAGGGTGTAGTAGTCCCCTGCCCCATCGGAATGGATGTGCAAGACTCCAGCACGAACCAACTTGATGAGAATTTGTGATGCACGACGACGAGATATGTTCACCAACTTGGCGAAATCCACGACGGAGGCTCGTTCATGTCGTTCGAGGTAGGTAAAAAGTCTACGTTCACGATCCCCAATGCTGATGGTAACACCGGGTGCCGTTGGGTTTTGCAGCGACAATATTTTCGCCATTTCCTTTGAGGCAGTGACGGTATTCTCCCCTTGCCGTATAAATGCCTTTCGCTCATGGGGCCGTTCCGATGGATCATCCGACAACAAGCGGTGAGGTTTCTCCGTGCTGTTTGGTACTTGAACTACGATAACATCCAACCACTCGATTTCGACAATCTCAAGGTGCACGTCCAAAGGGGGGACAATCAGGGACACGGCATGAGTAAGCTGTGCCACCGTCTCCTTCTCCGAAGGAACCCCAATGATACTGCCGTCATCATCAACGCCAACAAGAAGAAAACCACCGGACGTATTCGCGAATGCGATGATCTCTCGGGCGATTTTATCTGCCTGCGTGAACTTTCGTTTGAATTCAACGGTACTCGACTCCCCGCCGGCAATCAGGTCTCGAAGCTGGTGGCGTTTCATAGGTGCGAACATGTGGTGAGGAGAGAATGACGGACAACCTCACAAGTTCGTGATCTGCCACTGCGTTGGATTGTACCCTGGTCGCACGAATGAGTATTGGATGGACCCCAAGCGCTTGTTATAGACAGACGGATACAAGGGAGCCCATAGGAATGTGTAGGGCTGTTCATCGGCTACGATGCGTTGAAACTCGCGCATAAGTTCAATGCGCTTGGCCTCATCAAACTCGAGCCTATTCGCTTCAAGGATCTCGTCAACGCGTGCATTGCGGAATCCAACATAGTTGCTTCCTCCACCTTTCGCCTGCGAAGAATGCCATATCTGATACGGATCACTCGGAATCGGATCATTGACCCACGTTCCGATGTATGCGTCAAAGTCTTGCCCTCGGAGGTTCTGCAGAAAGACGGACCACTCAATCTTCTTGATCTTTGCGTTGACTCCAATACGCCGCATGTCTTCACTCAAAATGAGCGCGACCTGCTGCCGAACTTCGTTTCCTGCATTGAGGAGAAACGTAAACTCCAGTGGCGTTCGTTGTCCGTTGATGACCTTGTCGAGAATGCCGTCTCCATCCGAATCACTCCAGCCCGCCGCTGCAAGGATAGCCTTTGCCTTAGCTGGATCATAGGTAATGTTCGGCAAGGAAGAATCATATTCAGGACGCGAATCATAGATCGGCGAGTTTACTGTTCTTGCAAGCCCGCGAAGAACCTGACGAATGAGTGCAGGCCTATCTACAAGATGACTGAAGGCCGTGCGTACGCGTTTATCGGCCAGAATAGCTCGTTTCGAATTCCAGCCGATATATGTATACGCAATGATTTCATACGCATGTTTTCGAAGATAAGGGAGCTTGATCGTATCAACCTCTTCGATGTACTTGGCAGTCGGCACGAACTCCATAAAGTCAAGATCACGAGCCTTCAATGCAATGACAGCGGAGCTGCGGTCGGACATCACCTTGTAGACAATCGTTGGCGAGTAGGCAGGGTTCCAACGATCGTTACCCTTGTTCCACCACCGGTCATTTCGCACAAGGACAATTCGCTCGTTGGTTGACCATTCCGCATAGACATACGGGCCAGAACCAATGTTGAATTGAAGTCCTCGTTTGATGTCTGGATTGCTATACCAATCAGCGAATGCTTTCATTGCGGCATTCTTTTCGGCACGATCGATATCGTTGGTCTCTTGTAATGTAAATCGGTCGGAGAGGTTGTTGGGGTCCTGAACATGCTTTGGCAGGACATACGTCCCCCCCAGAAAGTACTCGGCGAGGAAGTATGGTCTGGACATAACTACTTCGAACGAGCGATCGTCGATAATACGAACATCCTTTACGTCTTCGTAGTAGTTACGCAACGGTGCTGCATCCGTAATGAGTGGATTCTTGATCACCTTAAAGCTGAAGAGTATATCTTCCGTCGTAACGGGGTGACCATCACTGAACGTTGCGTTGGAACGTAACGTAAACGTATAGGACAAGTGATCAGCAGAGATCACCGGTCGCGATGCTGCCAAGGCCGGCACCAAGTCCGTCGATCCAAAATCCTGCTCCAGAAGTTTTTCATACACGCGATCGGCAATTGCCCTACCAGCCGCATCGTTGGTGATAACGGGGTTCAGTCCTTCAGGATCGGACAGTTGGTGAATAACAAAACCGTCGGGATTTTCTACCCGAAGAGATGCGAGAGCGGCAACAACAAGAATCGAGCACCCCAACATGATAAAGGGGAGATAGCGGAAGTAAGGTTTCATATTGTCTATTCGTCATCTGCTTGGAAGTCCGTGACATGGCGGGTATCGCCACGCACGCCAGAGAGCCGCTTACGTTCTATCTCCGTTTGCAGGAGATCGGCGAACTCCTTGGATGCATTGTAACCGTAGGTCTTAAGCAGATAGTTCAATGCAATAGTCTCTGAAATAACGGTGATGTTCTTGCCTGGAATAATCGGCAATCGCACCGTTGGAACATCTATTTCCAGGACGTTGGTGGTGGTTTCATCCAAGCCGGTCCGGTTGTACTCCCGGGTTGGATCGAAAATCTCAAGTTCGACGATGATCTCCAGACGCTTTTGAAACCGAATTGCTCGAATGCCAAACATTTGACGTACGTCGATCACACCCAGTCCGCGAATTTCCATGAAGTGCTTGATGAGACTGGTACCAGTTCCCATAAGCACACGTTCGCGTTTTTTTGTCAGAACGACGACGTCATCAGCTACAAGC
>JALOMA010000214.1 GCA_025455735.1 Candidatus Kapaibacterium sp. | reverse complement strand
TCCAAATCGGCATATGCTTCGTCACGTGCCTTTTGTTCCGCTTCCTTGCGCGCCCGATCCTCCTTGCGTTTGCGAGCAGCTTCTTCGCGTTCTTCTTCTGTCAGGCCAGCTTCCGCAGCTTGCGCGGCGGTTTCGGCTGCGTCTTCAGGAGAAGAAACGGGCGCTCCTGCGGGAGTCCCTGCGTCAGGTGCTGGCGAAACGGACGCCTCACTCACGGGTGAAGCCGCTGGTTCCGGTGCAGTAGCGGGAGTTGGAGAATGTTCGGCAGCCGAACTGGCGGACGCTGCGTCATGGCTAGTAGCTACACCAGTGTTTTCTGGTGCTGTCGAAGAAGCTTCGTTTGGTGAAGGTACTTCGGAGGGTGCGGGAGCATCTGTTTCGGGTGTTCCCGAAACGGGGGTCTGATCGGACATAGCGGAATTACGATAAACGTAGAACATCATCACCATCGCTTGATGGCGATTCGTGACACATACGACTGCTGACTCCGCCATAGGCATCGTCAGACTTCGATGAATACGAATCGCAAATATACCGCAAAAACGAGCTTGGCAAGCAGTCGGCAAGCGTGTTACATCATTGTGACATTTGGCGGAACCAGACTTGAGCAGTAAGTTTGTCGGCTATCCGCAAAACTTCATTCCCAATCCTGCCGTCCGCAGGGACAGCGACGGCTGCAATCGCAACCATAGGAGGTCCACATGAGTGTCCGTCGGCTCTATGAAACGACGTATATCCTTAATGCTGCGCTCGAAGATGCCGAGATCGACGCCGCAGCGCAAAAGGTTACTGATTTCGTGACGGAAAATGGTGGTACCATTGTTGAAATCAACAAATGGGGACGCCGCCGTCTGGCATATCCTATTCGCAAGAAGTACAACGGTTATTATGTCTACATGGCATATGAGGCCAATGCCGATGCGATTCCACCGTTTGAGCGCTCGCTGATTCTTGATGAGCACGTTCTGCGCCATTTGACTGTAAATGTTGATCCAAAGCTTCGTGAGTTCCGCAAGGTTCGCGCGGAAGCACAGGCACAGCGCGCAGCACAAATGGCTGAGCAGGGCATTACGCAGCCAGAACGTCGCGGACGCTTCGATGGTCCACGTGAACCACGTGAACCTCGAGAGCAGCGTGAACCACGCGACCAATCAACACAGTCACAGAACTGATTTTTCCATCCCACCCATTCTGAAGAACGACGCACATGAAAGTTATCCTTCGTCAGAACGTTGACAACCTCGGTGAGATCGGAGAAATCGTCAACGTCAAGCCTGGCTACGCTCGAAACTTCCTGATTCCACGCTCCATGGCATACCTTGCAACACCGGGCGCCATCAAGGTGTTGGAATCAGAGAAAAAGCAGTACGAAAAGCGGATGGCGAAAGAGCGCCAGAATGCTGAACTCGTAGCTGCACAGTTGGCAGAACTACAGATTTCCATCCCAATGCAAGTTGGTGAAGAAGGACGTCTTTTTGGTTCCGTCACAGCACAGATGATTGCCACAGAGCTGGAGTTGCGCGGATTCTCCATTGACCGCCGCACGATCCAGATCGACGAGACAATCAAGACCCTCGGTATCTTCGACGTCAAGGTCAAGCTGCACCACGACGTTCTCGCTACCCTGAAGGTATGGGTTATCTCCCAAGAGTGATTTCCCCTACATCGTACGAATTACCAGCCCAGCAGGAACTTCTGCTGGGCTTTTTGTTTTTTGCACGCCATGAAACATGTCATTCTCGCTGGTGGATCGGGATTCCTTGGTACGGCTATCACAAATGTCCTCTTGGGTCGTGGTTTTCGTGTTACCTGTATTTCCCGGAGCGGACGAGCTCCGAAAGGGGCCGTGGCCCTACGATGGTCCGACGACGTTTCCCAGGCCGTGGCTAGCGCCCATGCCGTGGTGAACCTTGCTGGTGCCAATGTTGGGGCCCGACGATGGACCGCTGCGTATCAACGAGAGATCCTAACCAGCCGAATTGATGCGACGCGCACCTTGGCAAAGGCCATCCGTTCCGTTGAGTGCCCACCAGCACTTATCAACGCGTCCGCCGTGGGATTCTATGGTGATACTACCGTGGATGTCAACGAAGGGCATCCTGCTGGTGCAACGTTCCTCGCCACAGTTACGCAACGGTGGGAGGCCGAAACGGATGTGCTCCGCGACGTGACACGCGTGGCACTCATGCGGATAGGCGTTGTGCTGGATCCCATGGAAGGTGCACTGGCAAAGCTGCTGGGCCCAATCAAGATGGGGCTGGGTGGTCCGCTTGGATCTGGACGGCAATGGTTCCCGTGGATCCACCGCGACGACGTCGTTCAGGCGTTTCTGTGGGCAATAGACGGTAATGCAAGCGGGCCGTACAATCTTGTGGCACCACAACAAGTGACCATGGCCGAATTCGTTCACGCCGTTGGATCGGTAGTCCATCGCCCAACGGTGTTTGGCGTACCATCGGGTCTCTTACGCCTCCTCTTGGGCGCTCAGGCAGATGTTGTTCTTCACGGCCAACGTGTGCGTCCATTTCGACTGGAAGGTGATGGGTTTACATGGGCTTATCCTCGTCTAATACCAGCATTGCAGCACTTGCTTCATGGTTCGTGAAGGAAGTGTCGTAGTCGTGCGTTGCCCATGTCGGACCGGAATGGTAGATTGCGAGGCTTTTTTTGAAGACACGAAACGCGGAGACGCGCCCCATGAACGTAGAAGTTGTGATGCCCAAAATGGGCGAATCCATCCAAGAAGGAACCATCCTTCGCTGGGTGAAAAACGTCGGTGATACCATCGAACGCGACGAAGTGCTTCTCGAGATATCGACCGACAAGGTCGACACGGAAGTGCCTTCTCCCACATCTGGCGTCATAACGCAAATCCTTGCAAAGGAAAACGACGTCGTGGAGGTGGGCAAGGTAATCGCTGTGCTATCAACGGATGCAAGCGCGGCAGTGCAGGCTGCTCCAGCTCCAGCTCCAGTTGCAGCACCAGCGCCAGCGCCAGCGCCAGCGCCAGCGCCAGCTCCAGTCGCAGCACCAGCCCCAGCGCCGGTAGCAGCACCTGCCCCGGCCCCAGTGCCTGCAGCCGCTCCCACGCCAGCAGCATCTGCTTTGCAGGCTACGGCGGCCAGTGGACCTGAAACGGACGTGGTCATGCCAAAGATGGGCGAGTCCATTCAGGAGGGGACGATCCTGCGTTGGGTGAAGAAGGTGGGCGATACCATCGAACGCGACGAGGTTCTGTTGGAGATTTCCACAGACAAAGTGGATACCGAAGTGCCAGCACCAATTTCTGGTGTACTAACGGCAATCCTTGCTAGTGAAAATGACGTTGTCGAGGTTGGCAAGGTCATTGCTCGGATTGGTTCATCGGTTACCTCGAACGGTACCGCTTCAGCGGCCGCTCCAGCGCCAACAGCTCCCGTAGCCGTGCCTACACCAGCTCCGCAACCGACAGCGCCTATCGCTGCAGCAACAGTAGCCCCTCCGGCTGTGTCTACCGCCTCGCTGGCGCATGCCGCAACAACGTCCGTTCCTCGGCAGTCCGGCAGTCGTTTTTATTCTCCCCTTGTTCGCAGTATGGCTGCTGTCGAGGGCATCACCGTACAAGAACTTGATAGCATTGCTGGTACTGGCCTCGAAGGAAGAGTGACCAAGAATGACGTCGTAGCATTCTTGGCCTCGCGTACAAGTGGTGCGCCACGCCCCGCTGAGGTTTCTGCACCTTCGCCTTCAGCACCAGCGTCAGCGCCAGCGGTTGCCGTGGCTGCCACGCCCGCCCCCGCGGCGGCAAATGCTCTTCCTGCTCTGAACTTGCCCGTGACGGCTGACGACGAAGTGATTCCCATGGACCGTATGCGTCAGCTGATCGCAGAGCACATGGTGCGGTCGAAACATACGTCTCCGCATGTAACCAGTGTTGCCGAGGCCGACGTAACGGGAATCGTGAGACTTCGCGAACGCGTCAAGGATGCATTCCAGAAGCGAGAAGGAATCAAGCTGACATTTAATCCGTTCTTCGGTGTTGCAGTGGCGGAGGGCGTAAAGGCGTTCCCGCGAATCAACGTGAGTGTTGATGGAAAGAACATTATCCAACACAAGAAGGTCCATCTTGGGATGGCAACGGTGCTGGATGATGGCAACCTTATCGTTCCCGTTATCCGTAATGCCGACACTCTGAACGTCACAGGCATGACGCGCGCCATGAGCGACCTTGCCACACGGGCCCGTTCCAAGAAGCTGAGTCCAGATGATATCGCTGGAGGCACGATCACGGTCACGAACGTCGGTGCGTTTGGCTCACTGTTCGGAACACCCGTCATC